>JBPCWJ010000475.1:0-4393 GCA_051009635.1 Rhizobiaceae bacterium | reverse complement strand
TTTCTGACAGTGCAGTCAAATAGGCTTCGGTATCGGTTCTGAACAATTCCAGCTGGACCGTGTCTGCATGAAATTCAACAGCCTCACCTTCCTGCCGGAGTTTGCGCCATCCGCCTGGTCCTGCTCCCGGTAACACCGATACAGGTTTCCAAACCCACTTCGCCCATCGAGTGACACCCGGCAGTCGGCGAATTACCACGCCAACAGGCATGGATTGTGAATTTGTACTGGCCACGCTTCGCTTCCTCTTTCGTTATGGTCCTTATCGATAATTGAAAAGATATTCAGAAAAGAAAAGAGAGCTTGTCGCATATTTAGATTGTTTCTAAAGTAGAGGAATGACGAATTCAACGCCCAAGAGAAAACTGTTTGTCTGTGACTGTCTGAAATCCCAATCGATTGATGCAAAGCAGATTGAAGAAGCGACGGGATTATCCTGTTCATCTGTCTACACAGCGCTGTGCAGCGACGAGGCTTCAATTTGCGAAACGGCAATTGCGGATGGCAGTGCGATAATTGCATGTCAGCAGGAAAGACATTTTTTTGAAGAATTAGCGGATGATTTGGGAGAAGACCCTCCTGAATTCGTCGATATACGTGATCGGGCGGGCTGGACGGAAGATAGCCGCTCGGTCACGCCAAAAATGGCGGCACTGATTGCTGATGCCGCTTTGGGTGAGGCGCCGGTAAAAGCGGTTGACATAGAATCTTCCGGGACTTGCCTGATCATCGGTGAAAACGAGGCGGTATTGTCGGCAGCCAGTCACTTGTGTGAGATGTTGTCTGTTACAATTCTGTTGGATGCTGGTGCTGACCCCGGATTAGGCGATGATCGCCGGTTCGATATCGTGTTTGGCAAACTGTCTTCTGTCTCGGGTGTTCTAGGTAATTTTCATGTAAAGATTGATGCTTTCCGGGAGCGCATTCCCGGCGGAAGAGGTGGACCGGCCTTTACAGAGAAAAAGGATGGCGCAGCCTCAACTTGCGATATCATTCTCGATCTGTCCGGAAAAAATCCTCTGTTTACCGCACATGAAAAACGTGAGGGCTATCTCCGCGCCGATCCACAGAGTTCGGAAGCAAGGCTCTCTGTAATTCTGGAAGCATCTCAGCTTGTGGGAACCTTTGAAAAACCACTTTATGTACGGCTGGAAGAATCGCTATGTGCCCATTCGAGGGCCCAAAAAACCGGTTGCACACGTTGTCTCGACTTGTGTCCGACAGGTGCAATATCTCCGGCAGGAGAACATGTTGCTGTTGACCCCATGGTTTGTGCAGGTTGCGGTATGTGTTCCGCCGTTTGCCCTTCCGGTGCCATTTCATATGACGCGCCGCCAGTGGACTTTGTTTTCAGACGTATCGAAACACTGGCCAGCACCTGGCGGAAATTATCCGACAAGCCACCACGCTTGCTTGTTCATGATGAAAATTACGGAGCTGAACTTATCCGGCTTTCTGCGCGGCATGGAAAAGGTCTACCTGCGGATATGATCCCGATGGAAGTATCGGCCCTGGCTGCCTTTGGCCATGCAGAGATGCTGGCAGCGCTTGGTTCGGGATTTGCAACAGTCACAATCCTGCTTTCCCCGACGACTGAACGGGATGGGCTTCCATTCCAGGTAGACTTGGCAAATGCAATTGCAGATCGCCCTGCTACGCAGATCGTCGAGCCGTCCGATCCAGACTCGTTTGAAGAATCGATTTGGATTGATGATGAGTGGAAATCCGTGGAGCAGCCTGTACTTCCCCTGGGTACCCGGAGACAAATTTCCAGACTGGCAGCAAAGGCACTTAATGAGGCAGATGCTATCATTGATCTCCCAGATGGTGCGCCCTATGGCACTATCGAATTGAATACCGATGCCTGCACGCTTTGTCTTTCATGTATTTCTTTGTGTCCATCGGGCGCCTTGAACGAAAATCCGGACATGCCGCAGGTCCGCTTTCAGGAAGATGCCTGCCTGCAATGCGGCATCTGCGCAAATATCTGTCCTGAACAGGCAGTTACGCTTAAACCAAGGTTGAACCTCGCTGATGAGGCATTGTCACAGGTCGTCCTGAATGAAGAAGAACCCTTTGCCTGTATTGAGTGTGGTGCATTATTCGGCGTCAAATCAACTGTAATGCGTATCACCGAGCAATTGGCTGGCAAGCATTCGATGTTTGAAAATAAGGAAGCGATAAGAATGATTCAGATGTGTGACAATTGCCGTGTCAACGCAAACTATCATTCCGAGAATAATCCATTCGCAAAAGGCCAACGCCCGAAGGTTCGAACCTCTTCTGATTATCATTAAGCTCAGCGGACCAGATATCGAAGTGGTGACTTTATTGCACTTTTAGCGGATTACCGAGATCAGCAGGTTTAATGGTTGCCACATAGGCCATGATGGCCTCAATGTCCTCAAGCGTCATTCGCATCGGAGCAATCGGTGGTGGGCTGGACTCGTCAAATGGCTCGGTGACTTCCTCGACCATCGTAAATACCGGGTGTGGACGCAGTGCATAAAACGCCTCGAAACGATTGCTCCAGTCCGGGAACCCCCTCAACAAGGCAAATGATGGGGTGGAACCAATCGTTGTCATTCGGGTCTTTTCATTGACCATATGGCAACGACCGCAATGAAGTACTGCCAATTCTTCGCCGATAACGGCATCACCGCTCACCTTTACAACGGTATCCTCAGGATCCATTTCGGCAGATGCGATATAGGGTTGTTCACCGTCGACCGCATAGGCTTCTACAGTGTTTTGGCCGACGGTGCTGATTAGCCATTCTTCGAACAGTCTGGCTTTTTCGATACCCTCGCCGGTACCAATTTCCAAATACCAATCACCTTCTGGTCCGGAGAACACCCGCCTGCCCTTACCATCCAGATTTATCCGCGCGACAGCAACAGCATTGTTATTCACAACCTCCACGCGGGTTGCGTTCTTTAGTGAAAATCGAGGCAAGATGAATTTCAGCAGACCGCTATCGACAAGTTCGGCCGGCGCAATCAATTTAAAGCTCCGGTCGTCGGCAGCCGCATTGGAGGTATTATCCAATTTTGCAGCAAGCAGCACGAACACCAGCAAGATTGATCGGGAAAAGCGAATAGCACATCCTCCAATTCCTCTGGCAATGGTGGGATACTAAAGTTATATGTTCATGTCGGTCAATGGCGCGATAATAAGCGTTGCATCTGGGAGGAGAATAGATGAGCGACGAATTCAACATGTCCATGCGAAAGTTTCTCAAGCAGGTCGGTGTGACATCCCAACAGGCTATTGAGGAAGCTGTGCGCAAATCCGGTGGAACCGAAAACAAGAACTACAAGGCACGCATGGTGCTCACCATCGAAGATCTTGATCTCGAGCATGTAGTGACCGGGGAGATCAAGGGGTAAACCTGAATTGACATTAAATCGCGAAACCGTTCTGGAGGCCCTCAAAACAATCAAGGACCCTTCGAGCGGAGAGGATCTTGTATCATCAGGAATGATGAGAGCGTTGCAACTTGATGACCAGCACGTCAGGTTTGTGATGGAGATTGACCCAAGCCGGGCGGCCGACATGGAAGAGTTACGTCAGGCTGCAGAGGACAAGCTGACCGGTCTCAACGGTTGCGAAAAGGCGACCATTGTCCTGACTGCCCATTCGGCTAAAACCCAAGCGCCCGAAAAATCTGAACCTACGCCCATCCGCCCAAAACCGACTCTGGATACCGGTCCGCAAAAGGTGCCGGGGGTCGACCGCATCATCGCAATTGCGTCGGGTAAAGGCGGGGTAGGCAAATCAACCGTTGCATCCAATCTGGCCTGTGCACTTGCAGCCGAAGGTTGGAAAGTCGGCCTGCTTGATGCTGACGTCTACGGACCATCGCAACCAAGAATGCTTGGCGTCTCAGGGCGTCCTTCTTCTCCAGACGGTCAGATAATCTTGCCGATGCGAAATCATGGCGTGACCATGATCTCGATAGGCCTAATGACCAATGATGATCAGGCTGTTGTCTGGAGAGGTCCGATGTTGATGGGGGCCCTGCAGCAGATGATGAACCAGGTGCAATGGGGTGCACTGGATGTGTTACTTATAGATTTGCCACCGGGAACAGGTGACGTTCAGATGACACTCGGCCAGAAGTTCGTGGTCGACGGAGCCATAATCGTTTCAACACCTCAGGATATTGCGCTGCTGGATGCCAGAAAAGGCATAGACATGTTCAAACAGATGGAAATTCCCATCCTTGGAATGATTGAGAACATGTCCACCCATATCTGCTCGAAATGTGGCCATGAGGAGCATATATTCAGCCATGGTGGTGTTACAAAGGAAGCAGAAAAATTGGGAACGGAACTCCTTGGAGAAATTCCGCTACATCTCGACATACGGACAGCTGCGGATGGCGGGGCTC
>JBPCWJ010000474.1:0-5021 GCA_051009635.1 Rhizobiaceae bacterium | reverse complement strand
AACCACCCGTTTCCACACCGATTATCCTGTCAGACGGCAAGGCCTGCGCACGGACCAGAGCCTCGGCATCCTCGCTCGTATAGATGTCGTTTGTGACCACACCTATGGAATAATCGCTGGCCATTGCGCGGCACAGTTTTTCAGTCAATGTGGTCTTGCCGGAGCCGACTGGCCCCCCTATTCCAACCCTAAGCGGTCCATTTTTCGAATTCATTGCCGGGTCAACTCCAAAATTCTTAAATTCCTTACGTCAGGACCTGAAAAGTCTTGTCGTCATAGATTCCTGTTTCATCGCAGAAATTTCAGCCAGCATGGTATTGCTGCCAAGGTCCTCGACCCCGGCTCCTTCTGCATTACGGGCGCATTCCAGTATTTCAGGCTGCAATTCCGCTACGAGAAGCACTCCATCTTTCTGACCCAATATTCCAAGGCGAATTGCAGCCTGAGCCTGGTTTGTAACTGAAGCATTGAGAAAGGCTGCAATCATCATGATTTCCTCGATGTCAACAACTCCAGCGGCAGCCCCCAGCGCTATCGGGTAAGCAATGTCTCCTGCTCCGTCAAAACAGGGAATGTTCAATTCAGCTGCTTCAATGAACGCATTTCCTTGAGATGTAACCTCTACATGGCGTCCAGATGAGCCAGCCATTGCCAGAGCCAATTCATTTACCTCAAGCAGTTTTTCATCGTTATCCTTGCAATTCCGTCCCAGCGATACGAACACGGCATCATTCCACAACGAGCCGCTTCGTAGTTGAGCTTTCAACCAGTTTTTCAATTCATGCCGGTCTGAAACCAATCCCTCGCCAACTGCATGTTCAAGACCTGAGGAATAGGAAAAGCCTCCCACCGGAAAGGCCGGAGAAAGCCAGGTCATAAGCTGTATGAGAGATTTTTCGTCAGTCATGCGAATGACCATGATGGTGATGATGATGATCATGCCGATCACCGTATGCGCCGCCTTCAGGATCGAATGGCGCTGTCACCTCCGCTACAGTCGCGCCGAGCCCCTCCAGCATGGAAGCGATTACGTGATCCCGTCTGATCAGAATTCGATCCTCGAATATTTGGGCGGGTAAGTGCCGGTTTCCAATCTGCCAGGCCAGCGCCAGCAAATGCCGTCCATCCCGGGCTCGGACCTCCAGCAATGGTTCCGGGGATGCCAGCACCTCCACAACATTGCCGTCGTCGAGTACCAAACCATCACCATGTCGGAGCAATCTCGCCTCAGGCAAATCCAGCAGAAATTCAATGGTATCAGGGGAATTTATTCGCTCTGCTACAAGCTTGATGCGGCGGCGGTGGCGTGAATTTTCATCCAGCGTTATCCGGCCAACCGGATTTTCAAAATTGCGGATAACTGTTGAAGCTGTCAGCATGCCGGAATACCGCGCCTGAGTTTCTGCGGCGCACCATAACCGAGTATCTGGTTGGCTATGCGGCGGGCTGCCCATGGTATCCCGGCTGATGTCTGAGTAATCTTATTGGCAAAAACCGATGGTTTTTCTTTCCGATCAAGCCTCAGAGAGAATTCATCAAATCGCGCAATGCCTGATCGCGGGTAGTTCCACGCGCGCGAAACACGCTGTCGGGAGCATTGACCAGTGCGTTTGCCTGCCTTGCAACAATCAAACTTGATGCTGCTGAACCAAAAAAACGGCCTACAGGTCCGAATATGAAGTTTTTGCGGGTATTTTTCATCGTCATGCCCTTTCCTGTTGCTTGCAATATAGGTGCTATATTGCATTGCAACAATGGACATAACCGGGATGCTGCGTTGCAAAATTGTACAGGGTAGCAAGGAATGAATATGTCGGCCGCAATTCATGTCAAAACAGAAAATATCGTTGTGCCATGGGTAGCTCCGACGCTGGTTCGCAAGTCAACAACTCACCATCGGCATGAACTTCATAGGTTTCGGGATCCACATCGACGTCCGGCGTTGCATCGTTTAGCAGCATCGACTTCTTGGATATCCCGCCCCTGGTATTTGCGACCGGAAGAAGTTGTTTTTCAACACCGAGCTGTTCTGCCAATCCAGCATCAGAAGATGCTTTCGAGACAAAGGTCACAGAGGAATTCGTGCGGGATTTTCCGTATGCGCCAAACATGTATCGGTAGTGCACCGGCTGGGGCGTAGGAATGGATGCATTCGGGTCACCCATGGGTGCAGCGGCAATCGTGCCTCCCAGCAGGACCATCTCCGGCTTGACGCCAAAAAATGCCGGGTTCCACAAAACCAGGTCAGCGCGTTTGCCAATTTCAATTGATCCAATATGCTCAGACATTCCGTGGGCAATCGCAGGATTGATTGTATATTTGGCGACGTAGCGCCTCACTCTGAAATTGTCATTGTCGCCAGTTTCTTCGGCTAGCCGCCCTCTTTGGCGTTTCATCTTGTCTGCCGTCTGCCAGGTCCGGATTATCACCTCGCCTACCCTGCCCATTGCCTGGCTATCTGAAGCGATGACAGAAAATGCGCCCATGTCGTGAAGGATGTCTTCGGCAGCGATCGTCTCCTTGCGGATACGGCTTTCAGCAAAGGCAATATCTTCGGGAATGGAAGCATCCAGATGGTGGCAAACCATCAACATATCCAGATGCTCGGCTATTGTATTGACCGTGTAGGGCCTGGTTGGATTTGTGGATGATGGGAGCACATTGGCCTGACCGCAAACCTTGATGATGTCGGGCGCATGGCCACCGCCAGCCCCCTCGGTATGAAAAGCATGGATCGTACGACCCTTGAATGCGTCCACTGTATTTTCAACGAAACCGGACTCGTTCAGCGTATCGGTATGGATCATGACCTGCACATCGTGATCGTCCGCAACGGATAAGCAATTATCAATCGCTGCTGGTGTGGTGCCCCAATCTTCATGCAGTTTTAGGGCGCAAGCGCCCCCCAGAACCATTTCTTCCAGCGCTCCCGGTAGTGAAGCATTTCCCTTACCTGCAAAGGCCAAGTTCATTGGAAATGCATCAGCTGACTGGATCATCCGGCCCAAATGCCAGGGGCCGGGTGTGCAGGTTGTGGCCAGTGTTCCGTGTGCCGGACCGGTTCCACCTCCCAGCATGGTCGTTAAACCACTCATCAGCGCATCTTCGATCTGCTGAGGGCAGATGTAGTGAATATGGGAGTCGAAGCCACCGGCTGTCACGATGCGGCCCTCTGCGGCGATTGCCTCGGTGCCAGGACCAACAACAATATCGACGCCCGGCTGCGTGTCGGGGTTACCGGCTTTGCCAATTGCAGCTATCTGCCCGTCTCTCAGACCGATATCGGCCTTGTAGATGCCGGTCACATCAACAATCAAGGCGTTTGTAATAACCGTATCCACCGCGCCTTCATCGCGAGTTGCCTGGCTCTGCCCCATGCCGTCGCGGATGACCTTGCCGCCGCCAAATTTCACTTCCTCGCCGTAAGCGGTGAAATCCTTCTCAACTTCAATAAACAATTCAGTATCTGCCAGCCGAACCTTGTCTCCGGTGGTTGGGCCATACATTGTTGCATAGGCGGCTCGAGAAATATTGACGGGCATATTCAGGCTTCCTTGAATTCAAAATAGTGAAGATGACGCTCAGTTTTGTAACGGCCTATCGCCGTGGATAGTATGCACTCTGGAACGTTGACAGCCTTCCGGAGCGCTAATACCGTTTTGCGGGGGAAAAAAGAAAAGCCATTGTCCAAGCAAATGGCTGGAACAGGCGGGAGGAAAATTTGAAGAAATTTCTGATGACGGCACTTGTTGCCGCCACTGGCGTTTTGGTCGCGGGATTCGCTTCTGCGGAGACACAGATTGAACGCGGTGAATACCTTGTACGAGGTATTATGGGCTGCGGGAACTGTCACACCCCGCTGGGACCGGACGGACCAATTGCGGGTCAGGAACTTGCAGGCAGGCTGGTGGAAAAAAACGACCAGTTCACGGCATATGCTCCCAATATCACGCCTGCGAGCCGTGTTTCGAAATGGTCTGATGCCGAACTCGCGAAAGCCATTCGCGAAGGGATGAGGCCGGACGGGACGATTGTCGGGCCACCCATGCCTTACGCCATGTATCGTGGAATCTCCGATACCGATCTCGCTGCCATTGTTGCATTTCTCAGAACGATAGAACCCGTTGAGAACGAGGTTCCGGCTTCCGTCTACAATATTCCGCTGCCACCAGCCTACGGTCCACCTGTGGAAACTGTCGCTGATATTCCCCGGGAAGATACCGTCGAATACGGAGCTTATCTTGCCGGACCAATTGCGCATTGCATTGAATGTCATTCGCCATTCGCGCCGACCGGACCAATTCTTGATAAAGCCGGTCAGGGTGGATTTGAATTTCACGGGCCTTGGGGCGTTTCGGTCGCCTCCAACATTACAAGCCACGAGGACGGCATTTCCAGTTACACTGACGAAGAAATTGGCAACATGATTGTGAAGGGAAAACGTCCTGACGGCTCCGCCATGCTGCCGCCTATGCCCTACCCTTATCTGGCACAAATGAGCGATGGAGACCTCGATGCCATTATCGCCTATTTGCGGGTGTTGCCTCCCCTGCCCGATCCGTGAGGGAAAATCAGGATTCGCATGGTTGTATTTGTCCGGGAATTCTCGGGCTGCCATATTATTGCATACCCATTTCCTGAACGATGGCCTGCAGTTTAATCGTACGTTCCTTCGTCATCTCTGCCAGACATTGATTGACCAGCATGGACTCCATGGAACCGCCGCGCGCCTGAAACCCTCGAAACTCGCAGGCAAAATCCCTGAAATCTATCCACGCACGCTGGGCGTTTCTTAGTGTTTCGACATAGCCGGGACGATTATCTCCACCAGAAGATATCAGGAAAGCATCCTCGTCCTCGGCAATTGCAAGGGCCTTGTCCCAGATTGCATTGAGTTCAGCATCAGCCGCTTCCCATTCGAGGCCGGCACACGATGTCATTTCGATCTGCGTTGAGGGAGCAGAGCAATCAATATCCTGAGCTGATACCTCACCTGCCAACAAGCCCGAAAACGTTGATAC
>JBPCWJ010000473.1:0-6890 GCA_051009635.1 Rhizobiaceae bacterium | reverse complement strand
ATATTCACGACCAATTGCCTGGACACCGCCTTTCAGGAGTTTTTCCTTGATATCTGGTTCGCCGGCTGCTGCCAGAAATGTCGGAAGCATGTCCTCATGTGCCAACATATCGTTGATAACCGTTCCGGGCTGGATCGTCCCAGGCCAGCGGATCACTGTCGGAACCCGGAAACCACCTTCCCATTGGGTGTTCTTCTCACCCTTGAACATGGTGGTACCACCATCAGGCCACGTAAAGGTTTCAGCACCATTGTCAGTTGAATACATCACGATGGTGTTGTCGGCGATACCAAGCTCGTCAAGCTTGTCGAGCAATTGACCGACCATGCCATCATGTTCGACCATGCCATCAGCATAAATGCCATATCCGGTTTTGCCCTTCGACTCTTCCTTCAGATGGGTGAAGATATGCATGCGGGTGGAATTCCACCAGACAAAGAACGGTTTTCCCTGTTCATGCGCCCGGTCGATGAAGTCCAGCGCTGCCGCCGTTACTTCCTCGTCAACCGTTTCCATCCGCTTTCTGGTCAGCGGTCCGGTATCTTCAATGGAGCCATCTGCTGAAGACTTGATGACACCGCGCGGACCGAAATTTTTGCGAAATTCCTCGTTCTTTGGATAGTCCACATTTTCCGGCTCTTCTTCCGCATTCAGGTGATAGAGATTACCAAAGAACTCATCAAACCCATGATTGGTCGGCAGCATCTCGTCACGATCGCCCAAATGGTTCTTGCCGAACTGGCCTGTCATATAGCCAAGTGGCTTCAATAGACCTGCAATGGTCGGGTCTTCAATTTTCATGCCTTCCGGAGCGCCCGGCAGACCAACCTTGGTCAGACCGGTACGGATCGGAGATTGTCCGGTAATGAATGCCGCACGGCCAGCGGTACAGCTTTGCTGGCCATACCAATCGGTAAACAAGGCACCTTCAGCGGCTATCCTGTCAATGTTTGGGGTTTTGTACCCCATCATTCCACGATTATAGGCACTTATGTTGAACTGGCCGATATCATCACCCCAGATAACCAATATATTTGGTTTATCTGTATTCTGGGCAACAGCGCCAGTCACGAAGGCGAACAAGCACGCCAACGCAATCAAAACAATTCTCATCTTGGGGACTCCTCACAAGTTACAAGCAATTGAATGTTCACACGGAAAATAAATGCGCGCAATACAGATTTTTCTTGAGAATATTCAGCTATTGCCGGTTCAATAAGCTATAGCGTTCATTGGTAATCTGATTATGACAGTTTATACATTGCGATAAGTTGGATGCCTGTCGTTTGAATTGGACAGTCCGAATAAATCCCCCAATTACAATATTTGCATATGGCGGGAATTATTATAGTTTCCTGAAATTCCCGAAAACTAAATGATCGGGACCAATGGTTCCGGAATACCCGACCATTGAGGGAGGGAGAAAAGTGCATGTCTTCAGCTATTGAAAACCTGCTTTGGGTTGCAGTTGCGGCAGCAATATTTCTGTTTGTCATGCCTTATCTGCGCAAGAAGGTCATGGGTGGCGCTGCAATCCGAAAACAGCAGCGTTTCGATAATCTTGAGTTGAGCGGAATCGAGCCATCCAAAATTGTTCAGCTTGGGAAGGAATTGGCGTCACGGCTTGCCGAAGACGCGAAGAAGGCTCCAAAACATGAAGTAGAAATCACCCGCCACGCATTATGGATGGCCATGCTGGTCGAGGCAGGCGCAGATGACGATATTGACGAGCGGGAAGTTGAATTCGTTTCCACCCTGTATGGAAGGTTGATTGCCAAACAGCCGGGACACAGCCACATAGCAAGCGCGGGTGATGATATTCTGGGAAACCGGGAAGGTGCATTTACAGAAATTGCCAAGGCAAGGGATGTAAGCCTGCAATCAAAGCAAAATATTTTGTGGGGTGCGTTCCTGGTCTCCATCTCCAATTATGCCATGGAACCCAGCGAGGCAAAGTGCTTGAATGAAATCGCCGACGCGCTCTCATTGGGAGTTGACGACCGCAGAGAAATTTTCAACGTGATGTCGCAAAGCGTATCTTCTTCGCAACAGGCTCCCACCTGATCACTCAGTGTCACCAAATCCGGAAGCTTGCACAATGCAGTTCCCGGCACTCGAATTAATTCACGGAGAATTTTGATGAAAGCAGTCGCTTTTACCCATCATCTGCCGATTGAAGATCCTGATTCCTTCCTTGATATAGAGCTGCCAAAGCCGGAACCTGCTGGGCATGATATTCTGGTGGCGGTTAAGGCGATTGCTGTTAATCCGGTCGACACCAAAATTCGCAGCGGCCGCGGAAAATCCGGTCCCGCTGAAAATCCGCCAAGGGTTATCGGTTGGGATGCAAGCGGGGTCGTTGAAGCAGTTGGCAATGAAGTGACCTTGTTCAGGCCCGGAGATGAGGTCTGGTACGCAGGCGATATCACCAGGCCGGGTTGCAACAGTGAGTTTCAGCTGGTTGACGAGCGGATAGTAGGCCGAAAACCGAGCTCGCTTGGCCACGCCGAAGCAGCGGCATTACCCCTGACCACCATTACGGCTTATGAATCATTCTTCGAACGTCTCGGTATTGATCGCGATGGTGCAGATAAGGGGCAAACAATTCTCATTATCGGCGCAGGCGGTGGTGTCGGTTCAATTGGAATCCAGCTGGCCAAACATGCGGGGCTGACAGTCATCGCCACGGCTTCCCGGCCGGAAACGGATTCCTGGGTAAGGGAACTTGGGGCTGATCATGTCGTCAATCACCGTGAGGATATGGTTGCGCAGGTTCGCGCGCTCGGGATGCAATTTGTCGATCACATTGCAATCTTCAACGACATGCGCCACTGGGAAACGGCGGTCGAACTCATTCGCCCCCAGGGCGGGATTGTATCTATCGACGATACCAGCCTGCCAATGCCGATGGAAAACATGAAAACAAAGTCGGCAAGCCTGCATTGGGAGTTCATGTATACGCGTTCCATGTTCCAGACGCCCGACATGATAGAGCAGCATAACTTGCTGAGCTGGGTGGCTGGCGAAATTGATGCAGGAAGGATCCGCACCACGGTCAGCGAGATTTTTTCGCCAATCAATGCAGCCAATCTTCGCGAAGTTCACCGTCTGATCGAGACTGGAACAGCCAGGGGAAAGATCGTCATCGAAGGGTTTTAGGGTGCCAAACTCCGGATCGTCCTTGGTAAAAAAAATGGTGCTTTTGAAAGTCTGCTCCGCTTGCGTTGCCAGCCGGTCACAATCGCAAGAATTGTGACCGCTGCTAGCACATTTGTAACTTGACTTTCCCCTTGTCTTCCATCCGAATTGCGCCAGTTAGTTCCCCCAAAGAACAACAATTTGGAACAGGAAAACCCCATGGGACGCGTGCTTGCAACCCTCATCTCCGCAATAGCTCTATCAGCAACTACACAATTCGCGATAGCGCAGGAATCCTCTGCAGCGCGCGCGAACCCGGCTACTGATTTTGCGCTGATCAATGGAAACATCCACACAATGGATGAAAGCGGAACTGTTGCCGAGGCAATTGCGATTGAAGGCGACGAGATTGTCTATGTTGGTGACGCCAGTGGATTGGCGAATTTCATCGGAATTGGTACGGAGGTGATCGATCTCGAAGGCAAGATGGTGCTGCCGGGATTTGTTGAAGGCCACATCCATCCCACCGCCGGGGCGCTCATTATGCGCGGCGTCGATCTCCAGACCGATGACAAACAAGAAATTCTTGATCGCCTTCGCAAATATGCGGAAGCCAATCCAGATCTGCCTGTTGTACACGGTTATGGAGTGCGTACACACATATGGCTTGACGACGGCTTTCCGACGGCTGACATGCTTGACGAAATTGATGCAGATCGACCGATCTTCTTGTGGGCCGTGAATGGCCACGCGGCATGGGCGAACACCAAGGCTTTCGAATTGGCCGGCGTCGATGCCGATACACCCGAAACGGTTCCCGGATTTTCATTTTTTGAACGTAAAGACGATGGTAGCCCAAAGGGCTGGATCGTTGAGGTTCCTGCACAGCTTCAGGTACTCTCTAAGCTGATTGATCTAAACTACGATTATGCCGCCGAAGGCGTTGCCGAATGGCTGCCGAAATTCTCCGAAGCAGGTATAACAACAGTCCACGACTATGGGGTGCAGGGTCTTGGCGCTGAAGAAGGATTTCAGATATTCATCGATCTTGAAAAAGCTGACGAGATGCCCCTTCGGCTTCAAGGGTCGTTTTACTGGAATGATCCGAGTGTCGATCCCGTCGCTGCCCTGCAGGCATTGAACGATCAGTTCGATACTGAACTCGTAACCGCCCGCAGCCTCAAGATTAATATGGATGGCGATGATGAGGGATATAGTGCCCTTTATACCGCCCCATACTCTGACAAGCCCGAGGCAAAACCCGAACCGATTATCCCGATCGATATTCTGAATGACGCAGTAAAACGTGCCGATGCCGCTGGGTTCAATATCATCTGCCATTGTTTTGGAGACGCCTCGGTACGGTATGTGCTTGATGCTATTGAACTTGCAATCGCGGAGAACCCGCCACGGGATCGACGAAATGTGATAAGCCATGCTCTGCTCGTCCACCCCGATGACATTCCGCGCTTTGCTGAACTCGGCGTAACTTGGGATTCAAGCGGTGCCTGGATGAGCTTTGACCCGGTTCTGGAAAATGTTTCCATATCCAGGCTCGGCGAAGAAAGGGTCAACAGATTGTATCCGATGAAGGCCATTGCCGAGGCTGGCGGGAATGTTTCGCTAGGCTCCGACTGGCCCGCAGCCGGCTTTATTTCCGAAATGCGTCCATTGGTTGCCATACGTACCGCCGTCATGCGGCAATTGCCGGGTCGTGACGATGTACCGCCTCTGGGTGGCGAAGATGCGGGCGTATCCGTCGATCTGGCGATCCGGGCAAACACGATCAACGCTGCGAAGGGCATGGGACGCGACCATGAGGTTGGCAGTCTGGAAGCCGGAAAGAAAGCAGATCTCGTGGTGTTGTCCGAGAATCTTTATGAGATCGATCCGGGCACCATCCATGAGGTTGACGTACTCTACACAATGATGGGCGGCCGGTTGACTTGGCAGCATGATGCTGAGTGAGGAGTCGAACCGATGAAACGGCTTGTTACAATCCTGTTGGCTCTGACTTTGATGACGGGTCCGGCATTGGCATGCGGCAACCCGTTGCTCTATGCCATGCTGTTTGCACGTTATCCGGATGCGAAGATCGTCTACGATTCAGAAATCGAGAATCGCGAGAACGGCTTCCTTCAGGAGCGTAAATTTCCGGCAACACCGGAACTGGTTTACCACCAATGGTCACTCGCCAATGCAACAGAAATAGCCAATTCACTGAACGCGACAGTAACAGGCAATCTTGAGGATTCGGAGAGTTTGCTGGTCTTGCTTGCCGATGAAGTATACGGCGTCCGGTTTACCGGCGGTGCATCGGCGCCCGTGATGGTACCGCTGCAGACAATGGAGCGGGGAGCAGTGTTCGACGCATTTACAACCACCAACGCATTGCGGGCTATTAGTGCCGGTGAAATTGGTTGGCAAACGGCTATCAAACGCAATCTTGTTTTGAGCGATAATTCGAGCTTGTTGGTGAATGTGCCTTTGAACCAATAGCAAGGTGTGCTGACAAATGATGAAATCCGGTATCACCGCAATTGCAGTTTTTCTGGCTTTGGCCCCGGACGCTTTCGCGCAGGCCGAAGATATCGTCGAAAATGATATGGCTTTCGATGAGGGCCGGTTTGAACAATCCATCATTGATGATCGCCCGCCTTCGAAAAACCCGGCCAGTGTCAGAAACCGGATCGATCAGATAGATGAATTCAAGCAGAGCCGGTTCGAGCCGGAGCCAATTGCTGATCCTTTCGACGCCTGGCACGATTTCAAGGTTCAGCTTAACGACGAACTGGGTTTGAGATTTGGTCTGTTCTACGCACCGATGGTGCAAACTGCAAAACCGGATATCAGCAATCACACAGCCGCTGGCGGAACCTTCAATTTCGACCTTGCCTGGAACCTTGTGGGGCGAGGTACGGATAGTCCCGGCTATCTGCTGTTCCGGGCGCAGGACCGGCATCGCTATAACAATCTGGCTCCGACTTCCCTGTTCCTGCAGGCCGGTTCCCTATGGCCAACCACGATAGGGTATAATGAGTTCCACCTCTCTGTGCTGGACCTGTCATGGCAGCAGCATTTCATCGAGAACAGATTTGTCGTCCAGCTCGGCAGGATGATCCCTTTCGCAAAGCATGACTATTTCCGCGACAAGAGCCCGTTTGACGGCTTCAACGATGCGCTGTTCACGCTCAATCCGACCATAGCCTATAGTCCGACCGCTCTGGGAATCGCTACCCTGATCCGTCCGACCGAGGACTTCTACATCACGGCCGGGCTTTATGACGCCAATGGCAAGCCGCAACAGCCAGGCTTTGATACCTTCTTTCATACTCGCGAATATCTGACGATGGTCGATATTGGATGGGATCCGGGCTTCATCAATCCGGCCAATGCCGTCTATGTGGGCGATATGAAGGTTTCCGATGTTCACGCGACCTTCTGGCACAAGGATGAATTGAGTGCATCCAATACGCCGGGTGGCTGGGGCGTCACCCTGTTTGCCGAAGGCGAAATCGGTAATCTGGTTCCTTTCATCCGGGCTGGATACTCATCCGGTACAGGCGGCGGGCCGGCACTGCTTAACCGTATGGTAGCTGGCGGAATCGGTATCAAGGGCCTGTTTGGATATGATGATGATGTGCTTGGCATCGGCGTAGGCTGGGGCCAGCGTGACCTTGGCAGAATAGATACCGATTTCGACGGTGTGCCTGACACCAATGTTGGTGATGTTCATCAGGTGTCGACAGAAG
>JBPCWJ010000472.1:0-4382 GCA_051009635.1 Rhizobiaceae bacterium | reverse complement strand
CCCCGCCAAGCGCCGTACTTCGCTCGACAGCAAGCCTTTCAGCAAACGGAGCCATTATTGAAATTGCGGCCAGAGCAAAGAACAAGGTCAGGCAAAAAGCAGGCAACGCCAGGCGTTGGCGTAAAATCAGGATTTCGGCCAAGCCAATTGTGGCTATCATCACCGCAATATTGCCCAACAACCCCCAAAGGCCCGCCAGCGCCGCAGTAATGCCGATGGTAATGAGTATATCGTGAAAACCGCGCACAAACCTTGGCGATTCGCTTTCTTCCACTTCAACAACCGGCTCATCAGAAGGCCGATAGAGTTCATCAAACATTTCGACGGGTCCAACATCCAGACCCTGTTTAATAAAGAAACCGGTAAGTTGCTCACCCTGATCCGGCGATACAATTCCCTGTTTGACGGCCTCATCGAGGGCCGCTTTCAATTCTGCCATTATTCCCACCAAATAAATCGATTTGCGAAATACTGGCACCTTTTGTCACCAGCTACCGGTCATATCAAGGCAAATCAAGGCGAATTGGTCAAAATATACATTCCGAGACCATCTTGACCTTAGATGGATTGCCCTGCCTGTATTGATATGGATCATCGCATCCAGTTGGAGAAAGCGTGATTCTTCCAGACATGAGCGGAAACAATCAAAACGAAATGAACTCCACGAAGCTCAAACGTGCGCTTAGCCTGCCATGGCTTGTACTCTACGGGCTGGGCGTGACGATTGGGGCTGGTATATTTGCCCTGATCGGCGAGATTGTCGGATTGGCGGGAGATGGCGCTGCACTTTCCTTTCTGGTCGCCGGACTGATCGCCGGAGCAACCGGCATTTCCTACGCACTACTGGTTAGTGTCATCCCGAAGGCAGGTGGAGAAGCCGTATTCATCAACCGCGGCCTGGGACCGGCCCTGGGGCGCATAGCAGGTATCGGTGTCGCCCTTACAGGCATCATATCAAGTGCGGCTATTTCATTGGCATTCGCCGGTTATGCCGGAACACTTTTTGGCATCCCGGACTTCTTCCTCGTCCTGTCATTGCTGATGCTGCTGACATTTATTGCCTGGTTTGGAATTCGTGAGAGCGTGGCTTTTGCCGGTGTGATTACAATTCTGGAAGTCGGCACACTTGTTGTCGTTATTTTCTTCGGCGCACCCTTTCTCGACAATTTACCACCAACATCGCAAATGGTTGCGATGGACGAAGGCTTTATTGGCCTGGTTCCGGTTCTTTCCGGCGCATTAATCGCGTTCTTTGCATTCATCGGGTTCGAGGACATCGAAAACATGGCAGAGGAGACCATCAATCCGAGCTATACGGCACCACGCGCAATCATCTGGACGCTTGTGCTGACTGTGATCGTCTATGTTGCACTTGCATTGGTTGCAATTTCAATTCCACAACGTACGGGACTGACCCAATCTCCGGCACCCTTGTCATTCCTGTATGAACAGGTAACCGGCTGGAGTGGCAAGCCGGTTTCAGTGATTGCTGCCTTTGCCATGATTAACGGTATCCTCGTCCAGATCGTCATGAGCTCACGCGTGCTATACGGAATGGCCAATGAAGGTCTGATTTGGTCGTGGTTCGGGAAAGTTGATACCGCTCGGCAAACGCCTGCCCGCGCAACTTTCGTTGTTTCGGCCATAATTTTCCTGCTGGCAGTAGCACTACCCCTGATCACCCTCGCCGAAATAACCAGCCTTATTGTTTTATCCGTCTTCGCGCTGGTGAACCTGTCCCTGTTTAGCCTAGGCAAGCAACAGGGAAGCGGAAGACTCTACCAATGGCGGTACTGGGGAATCTTTGGCGCAATACTTTGCCTGGCAATATTACTGTTTTCCATATTCAGCGGTCAGCTAGCCCATTGATTGCAAGCGATTATCGTTAAAGAGCCCATCTGGCTGGAAAATTGGATGCGCACCTCAGTGGCCCGCAAACTCCACAAGTGTCCTTACCGTGACACCTAAATCCTCGATTTTCTTACGCCCGCCCAGATCTGGTAGATCGACCACAAAACAGGCGGCAACAACATCGGCTCCCAATTGCTGCAACAGTTTTACAGCACCTTCCGCCGTCCCACCCGTGGCGATGAGGTCATCCACCAGGATTACTTTCTGGTTTGGGGAAACCGCATCCCTGTGCATTTCCATTTCATCAATGCCATATTCAAGACTATAGGCAATGCGTACCGTTTCATGGGGTAATTTCCCTTTTTTGCGTATAGGAACAAACCCGGCAGACAATTGATGGGCAACAGCCCCACCTAGAATAAAGCCCCTCGCCTCAATTCCCGCGACCTGTTCTATCCCTATCCCAGCATAGGGGTGTACCAGCTCGTCAATAGCGCGCCGAAATGCACGCGGCTGGTTGAGAAGTGTCGTAATATCCCGAAACTGGATACCCGGTTTGGGATAATCTTCGATCGTGCGAATTGACTGAACAAGTTGTTCCCGAAGACTTGTATCCATATTCAGCCAGCTCCTCCTGTACCCGGTCCCAAACCCAAAAAGCAGCATGGGCCCTGCAATGCAAGGCCCATGTGTAGATTCCTATCAATATCAGTCACCTGAACAATTCAGTTGTCTTCAGGCTTCCTGTTCTTTCCGCTTGAACTCCGCCCAAATCCTCTTCTTGGTCAGATAGAGCAGAATTGCGAAAACAGCGAGGAAAATCAAAACCTTGAAGCCCATTGCCTTACGCTCTACCAGATGCGGCTCCGCGGCCCACATCATGAACGCGGAAATGTCCTTCGAATACTGATCTACCGTCTCTGGCGAACCGTCCTCATAGGTGATCAACCCATCATCAAGCGGTGGTGCCATGGCGAGCGCCGAACCATTGATGAAATATGGATTGTAATAGGCACCCTCAGGCACCTCCACGCCAGCAGGAGCATCTTCATAGCCCGTTAGCAAGGAATAGATGTAATCAGGACCGTTCTCTGCATACAAAGTGAATATATCGAACACAAATGTCGGAAAGCCCCGTGTTGGTGCCCGCGCCTTTGCCAGAAGAGAGAAATCCGGTGGTGCCGCACCATTATTGGCGGCGGCAGCCGCTTCCTCATTGGGAAATGGGCTTGGAAAACGGTCCGATGGAAATCCGGGGCGCTCATACATCTCGCCTTCGGCATTTGGACCATCCTCAATTTCATAAGACTCGGCAAAGGATTTGACCTCCTCCGGCGAGTAACCGATATCCTGCAAATTTCGAAACGCCACATATTCAAGCGAATGACATGCCGCGCAAACCTCGAGATATACCTGAAAACCCCGTTGCAATTGCGGAATATCCCAATTGCCAAATGGACCGGCAAAGGACCAGCTAACATGTCTGGGGTGCTTCAGCGGATAGTGGGGCGTTTCACCATCTTCAGCAGCAAAGGCATTTGCATTCAAACCTGCCGCAAGGAGGATTCCCGCAATCGCACTAAGGACAATTCTCAATTTCATGGCTAGTTTCCCTGAATACGCGATTATTCGGCAGGTTGTGCAACGGCGTTACCGGACGCCGCTTTTTCATCGGTTAGTACTGCATCGGCAATACTGGCAGGTATTTCCTTGGGCTTCTCGACCCATCCAAGCAATGGAAGGATGATCAGGAAATGCGCGAAGTAGTAGATCGTGAAGATCAACGAAAGTAGCGGATATATCCCCTCTGCCGGCTTCGAGCCAAGCCATCCAAGCATGACGCACACCGCCGCAAATATCCAGAAGAACTGCTTGAACAGTGGTCTGTAGCTTGCAGATCTGACCTTCGACGTATCGAGCCATGGCAGGAATGCCAGAATGGCAATAGAGGCAAACATCGCAATTACACCGCCCAGCTTGGAATCGATCAACACAACATCGGTGAACGGGATAGAGATGTTGAAGGTGATCGCCCGCAGGATCGCGTAGAATGGCAGGAAGTACCATTCAGGCACGATATGGGTCGGCGTTTTCAAGGGGTCTGCAGGAATATAGTTGTCTGCATGTCCCAGATAGTCTGGCAGATAGAAAACAAACCAGGCAAACACCATAAAGAAGATGACCAGCGCAAGTGCGTCCTTGATCGTGGCATAAGGCGTAAATGGTACTGTTTCCTTTTTGAGGTTCTTGACCTCAACACCGGTTGGATTGGTTTGTCCGGTAACGTGCAAGGCCCAGACATGCAGGATCACAACACCAGCAATCATGAATGGCAGCAGGTAATGCAGCGAATAGAAACGGTTCAAGGTCGGGTTTGCAACTGCAAAGCCACCCAGTAGCAGCGCCTGTATGCTATCCCCTACCCACGGAATTGCAGAGAAGAAGCCGGTGATAACCGTCGCGCCCCAGAAGCTCATCTGGCCCCATGGAAGGACATAACCCATAAAGGCTGTGGCCATCATCAACAGGAA
>JBPCWJ010000471.1:0-5607 GCA_051009635.1 Rhizobiaceae bacterium | reverse complement strand
CCTTGATCTTGATTGATTTGGCAGCCTTTGCCTCGGCAAGTACGGATTCAGAAAATATATGAGGAATGCCATTGGCGTGTATGGCGATTTCTGAAATTGCTTTCTCGCCATTGATGTTCCCAATGACAGACGTAACACGACCGCGTTTGGCCCCATATTTTCCAGCTCGAATCTTGGAAACTTCAACAAGGTCTCCCGGTTCAGCGCCGCCTAAGTCATTTGTATCAATTGCCAGTTCTTCCTGACGTTTTGTAGCAGGCTCGAGAACAAAGTTGGCACCCGATTTACGAACTACGCCCAAAATCGCTTCACGAGAGCGCTCAATCCGCTTCATGACACGCGCTGAATATTCAACACCGTGATTGGAAATGCGCTCGGTCCGCGCCAGAACCCTGTCACCGATGCCAGCGGTAACATTCTTGTTGCCCCTGGGAACCTTTATGCTGACCAATGGCGGCTTGCCGTCGCTCTCCTCGTTCCATGCAACTGGTTTTGCTAATAACCCGCCATCGCCATCTCTGGTTACAATATCCAGCACTGTAACCTTTGGCAGTTCTCCGGCACGGGTTAGTTTTTTGCCGCGTTTTTCAATCAGGCCTTCATCGGCCAGTTCTTTCAGGATAGCCTTAAGCGCAATTTTGGCATTACCCTTGATCCCGAACTCACGCGCGATTTCCCGTTTTCCTGATTTGCCGGGATTATCGGCGATAAATTCGAGAATTTTATCGCGATCGGGTACTGTACCGATATGTTTTCGGTGCGCCATTCATGGTCCTGAACCAAGAGTAAAGTTAGCTCTAGCGTCTCTTCTTCTTGCCGCCTGCAGCCGCCTTTGCCGCGATCATTTCAACTGCCTCATCCATTGTAACGGATTGAGGATCCTTGTCTTTTGGCAACGTCGCATTGATCTTGGCATGATTTACATAAGGGCCATACCTTCCGTCCTTGACGGTAACCGGCCCACCCAGTGTTGGGTGTGAACCCAGTTCCTTCAAGGCAGTCGCGGCATTTCGTCTTCCGCCGCCCTTGGCGGCCTTGTTGGCAATTGCATCGACAGCGCGATTTAGACCAACTGTAAACACCTCATCGACAGAATCCAGATTTGCATAGGAACCATCATGCAGAACGAATGGACCATAACGTCCGATACCGGCTGATATCGGTTTGCCGGATTCTGGATGCATTCCGACTTCCCGGGGCAGGGAAAGCAATTTCATTGCCTTTTCAAAATCTATTTCATTGGGATCCCATCCCTTTGGAATGGAACCGCGCTTGGCTTCCTTGCCTTCGCCACGCTGAACATAAGGCCCAAACCGTCCACTGCGAAATGTAACTTCCTCACTTGTATCAGGATCAACTCCCAGTACCTTGGGACCGTCCGAAGCTGCGTCCGCCTCGCCATTGTCATTGGAGCCCAACTGCCTTGTAAAATTGCATTCGGGGTAGTTTGAGCAACCAACAAATGCGCCGAATTTTCCGACCTTCAGGCTAAGCGTTCCATCCTGGCATTTCGGGCAGCTGCGAGGTTCTGAACCATCCTCACGAGGCGGAAATGCCAACGGGGCCAGTTCTTCATTGAGCATGTCCAGCACCTGGCTGACACGCAGGTCCTTGATTTCCGCAACGCTGGCAGAAAACAGATTCCAGAAGTCCCGCAATACGTCTTTCCATTCGAGTTCACCGGCGGAAATCCGGTCAAGCTTGTCTTCCAGATCTGCAGTAAAGTCATACTCGACATAACGGCGGAAGAAGCTTTCGAGAAAGCTGGTGACAATCCTGCCCTTCGATTGCGGATGGAACCGCTTCTTTTCAAGGGTCACATAGTCGCGGTCCTGCAATGTGGTCAGCGTCGCGGCGTAGGTAGAGGGTCGCCCAATACCCAACTCCTCCATGCGGCGAATGAGACTCGCTTCGGAATAGCGTGGCGGCGGTTCAGTGAAGTGCTGATTGGCTTCAACCGAGTTTCGGGTAGGCGTTTCGCCTTCCTTTATTGCTGGCAGGCGTCCTTCATCTTCGTCATCGTCACCATTTGCTACAGTTCCATATACGCTGAGAAACCCATCGAACTTGACAACTGAACCATTGGCGCGGAGCCTCGCGGCTGTCCCGCCATCTGTTGCTTCAATATCCACTGTGGTTCGTTCGATGATCGCAGATGCCATCTGGCTGGCAATCGTACGCTTCCAGATCAGTTCGTAAAGTTTGCGCTGATCATCATCTAGAAATTTTGCGACATCTTCGGGAGCGCGTGTAATGTCTGTAGGGCGGATCGCTTCGTGGGCTTCCTGGGCGTTCTTTGCCTTGGTGGAGTACATCCGGGGTTTTTCAGGCGTGTACTGGCTGCCAAATCTTTTATCGATTTCGTCGCGGATTGCCGGAATGGCTTCGGGCGTAATCTGCACCCCATCCGTCCGCATATAGGTAATCAGGCCAACAGTCTCACCGCCAATATCAATGCCTTCATAGAGTCGTTGTGCAGCTTGCATCGTTCGCTTTGCCGCAAAGCCCAGGCGTCGGCTTGCATCCTGCTGGATCGTGGATGTCGTAAAGGGTGCCCAAGGGTTCCTTTTGGTAGGTTTTGCTTCGACCTTGGTTACGGATAGCGCAGCTTTTTCAAGCATGGCCTTGATGCGCATTGCTTCAGCTTCACTTCCAATATCAAGTCGTTGAAGCTTATTTCCGTCGAATTCCGCGATGCGCGCATCAAACGGTTTCCCGGCTTCATTGGCCAATTTTGCGATGACCGACCAATATTCCTGTGGAACAAAATGTTCGATTTCAGCTTCGCGATCACAAATCAGACGAAGGGCAACAGATTGTACCCGGCCTGCGGAACGAGCGCCTGGCAGTTTTCGCCATAAAACCGGGGAAAGCGTAAAGCCGACAAGATAATCCAGCGCGCGTCTGGCGAGATAGGCTTCTACAAGATTTCCGTCAATGTCCCGCGGATTGGCAATGGCGTCCAATACTGCTTTTTTTGTTATTGCATTGAAGACGACCCGCTGGACCGGCTTGTCCTTCAAGATCTTCCGATCATTCAAAACCTGAAGAACATGCCATGAAATCGCTTCACCCTCGCGATCCGGGTCAGTTGCGAGAATCAGTTTGTCAGCAGTTTTGACAGCTTTGGCTATGTCGGAAAGCCGGGATTTTGATTTCCCATCAACCTCCCAGGACATGGAAAAATCTTCGTCCGGCAGGACCGACCCATCTTTGGGCGGCAGGTCACGAACATGCCCGTAAGACGCCAAAACCTTATAATTACTACCCAGATATTTGTTTATTGTCTTTGCCTTGGCAGGCGATTCGACAACTACAACATTCAACGACATATCAATTCCTGATTGGAAAGAAAGCAGCTTGAGCGGGTACAATGACCCCCCCGAACCATAATAAGCTGCAATGAATTGGCGTTAGATGCCTGCCACGTCAAGCCCCCATTAAACCCAGCTGGATTAAAATTTGCATTAATACAACTATAAGTAGCAAAATATAAAAATTGCACGTAAGAAAAAAGTCTGTAGTATACATATAACTTGGATTTGGCGCAGAAAGCTGTACGCTTGGGAGGTGATGCCAGAACCAGTTAATTAATATTGCCAATTATGGGGATCGGCCATGAATACAAATAGTGCCAAGAAAATTGCTCCCACAGACGACCGACTTGAAAAACTGACAGGTTCCAGGAAGGAAAATAACTCGAGGAACCTGCAATTACCGGAGCGGGTCAGCAAGGCAGTAACTCTCGAATATATTGGACAGCTACTTGTAGAACTGAGAGGGATTGCTCACACTCAAGGTGAGGGGACCCTTGTATATCTACTAGAGATGTCGGCGCTCGAAGCTCAGGAATGCCTGAAGGTTCACCGGTTCAATACCGAGCTGATTGATTAAGTTGATACTAGTCCAGAAGCAGGGATACGCGATTGGCATTGTGGCGTTCCAGCCTGCCTGCCAGATCGAGTTCCAGTAAAACCAGCTGGACTTCACCCGATGCTGCCCCTGTTATGCGGACGATATCATCTATGTCGGTAGGCGTAGGGCCTAGTGCGGATGTAACCTGATGCCGAATTGATTCGGTCATCTCTCCAATGTTTTCAGGGTGATAGTCTTCGCCTTCTTCCTCACCTGCGTCAAACGGCAATTGCGGTTCATTGCCGCCTACAGGGGATAATGCATCGATTATGTCTGCAGCATTTGTAACAAGTGTAGCACCCTGCTTGATCAAGTAATTTGTTCCTTCAGACCGAGGATCAAGCGGAGACCCCGGTATGGCAAAGACTATTCGACCAGTCTCATTCGCCAAGCGAGCTGTTATGAGCGATCCTGATCTTTTGGCGGCTTCAACAACGAGTACCCCAAGCGATAATCCTGCAATCAACCTGTTACGACGCGGGAAATCTATGTTTCTGGGCTTCCACCCCAACGGCATTTCGCTGATCAAGGCACCGCCATCGGATACGATTTCATTTGCCAGAGGGATGTTTTCTTCGGGGAAAGGACAATCCAAACCGCCGGCAAAAACTGCAATTGTCCCGGATTTTAGTGTCGCCTTGTGAGCAGCTGTATCAATACCCCTGGCCATTCCAGAAATAACAGTTTGGCCCTTCTCTCCAAGTTCACTTGCAATCCTGCCGGTAAGCTTTATCCCGGAAATCGATGCATTTCTGGACCCCACGATCCCCACGCCCGTATTTAACCCGGGCGCAACGCTACCACGCAGGCAAATCAGGGGAGGCGGGTTTGACAGGCCGCGCAATATGGATGGATAGCCGGGCTCGCCCATTCCGATAAAACTTGCGCCGATCCTTTCAGCTGATTCCAATTCGCGTTCAACGCTTTCACGGCTTGCAACCTTGATCTTGGCTGCTGTTCCGCCATGTCTGGCCAGTTCGGGCAATGCCTCAAGCGCAGCACTTGCGGTACCAAAATGATTGATCAAATCAAAAAATGTTGCCGGGCCTACATTTTCTGAACGGATGAGCATCAGCCAGTTGATGCGTTGCTCATCGCTAAGCGGAAACCTGCGAGAGCCGGCATTCTCATTATCCCCCAAAAGACCAACCCCCAGCTAGCTCTAACTCTTCTGACCGATTCTGCTTTCTTCCCCGGAAACCAACCGGGAAATGTTTTCACGATGATTCCACCAGCAAACGGCAGCCAATACTGCTGACATGATGGCAGCGCCAACCGATCCGTAGACGAATACAAGTACAGGTGTCGCTGCTGTTGCGACCAATGCGGACAGGGACGAATATCTGGTCAACACAGCCACAACCAGCCAAATTGCCATGAACATCAGTGCAAATTTCCAGGCGATACCACCAAGTATCCCGATATAGGTGGCAACACCCTTGCCGCCCTTAAATTTGAGCCACACCGGAAAACAGTGCCCCGCAAAGGCACCATATCCTGCCGCCAAAGCCCCTTCATATCCAAAATAGGATCCGGCCAAAACGGCTGCAGTACCCTTCAGGCCATCCAGCAAAAGTGTGGCGGCGGCCAATGGCTTGCTGCCTGTTCGCAACACATTGGTTGCCCCAATGTTTCCGGAGCCAATATTGCGTACATCACCATGGCCGAAAATCCGGGTCAGCAACAACCCGA
>JBPCWJ010000470.1:0-11110 GCA_051009635.1 Rhizobiaceae bacterium | reverse complement strand
CTGAATCCAGGCATCTGACAGTAGGATTTACCAAGACAGAACCGCAATATCAGCCGGGCCGTATGTCACCCCAATCACACCTTGATGGTTTCAACAACCTTACCCGGTAGTCACTCATCATTTCCGGTATCTGATTAAGGTGTCGGATCGGGTATCATCCCCAATGCATGTAGATAGAGATCACGCACAGCATCCTGTTCCTGGCGCTCTGTAAGGTCCTGTTTCCTTAACCGCACAACCTGGCGCAATATCTTTACATCAAAACCGTTTGCTTTCGCCTCGCCATAGACTTCTCGGATATCATCGGCGATACCGGCCTTTTCTTCTTCCAGGCGCTCAATTCTTTCGACAACTGACTTAAGTTGATCGCGCGCTATCGCGTAATCGGCCATAACTTACTCCGTATAATATTTGGGTTAGCTCCTTGGGAACTTAGGGTCAGGACTCAGTGAGCTTTTGGGGCTTTCGCAAACGCTTCTTTCTGCTCGTCGGTAGCCTCGGTCTGGTAACGCTCACGCCATTCATCATAAGGCATCCCGTAGATGAACTCGCGGGATTCATCCTTTGTAATCTCGATATTGTCCTTGGCTGCTTCCTCCTGATACCACCGTGAGAGGCAGTTGCGGCAAAAACCGGAAAGATTCATCAGATCGATATTCTGGACATCTGTCCGCTCACGCAGATGATTGACCAGCCTGCGAAATGCTGCCGCTTCAAGTTTCACCCGGGTTTCTTCATCCATCATTTTTCTCCAGATACGGTAGTAAGCGATTCGGTCGCCTGGGGAATTGATATTTTTTCAGTTTCCACCGGTCCGGTTCTGGAACCGAAATGGCGAATCACATGCAGCTCTTCAAGCTTGTTTATTTGTTCGAGCATTGGCGCAAGGCGGTCAATCCATTCCTGGACACCAGATTTTTCCTGTATCAGATCCTGACGAATTTCAATCAGCGTATGCGCCAGACCGTGAACGACGCAATGACGAAACATCGTGTCATTGCGTAATGCGCCGTCATATGGCTCATTTTCACCAACCACCAGATCGCCAGACCGTCGTAACTTGTCCAGCAGCGGATGGGAAAACCGCGGATCACTGTCCCACAACAATGCTACATCCCACTTTCGAAACATTCCCCGCCACATATTTGTAAAGCTGTGGATCGAGAATATGGCCGGAACCACTCCCGATTCCATTGCCCTGCCGATGGCCGTTTCGATTGCCTGGTGGTAGGGCCTATAATAAAGATCCAGCCGTTTCTGACGCTCAATCTGATCCATCGGATAATTTCCGGGCACCACTGCCCCATCCGAAAGGCCCATAATGACTGTCGGATCATCTTCACCACGATTGGGATCGATCAGAAGACGGGAAAACGTAGACAAAACAGCGGGAACGCCCAGTCTTTTTGCCAATCCAATGGTCAGGTCCCTTGCGCCGATATCATATGCGATATGCCGCTCGAATTGATCCGGTTCCAGACCGAGACGCCCATATTCCTCAGGCAAGCAATTCCTGGCGTGATCGCAGATAAGGATCAGGCCATGCGAAAAATCTCCCTCGAATAGTTCGACGGGGACAAAATTCTGACCGGAAAATTGCAGCGTATTCATACGATGACAAACTCGATGAAGAAACTTCCTGCTCTTGTCACAATGACATGGTGGGATCAATGGAAATCTCGATTCAATCCATCATTGTGCCCAGAGGACTTTTACCTGATTGAAACCTACCATGCTCCCCAGCGTCAGGACCCTGGGATTTCTCATACTACCGGCCTGATTGCATGTATGGCCATGGCTCTTGCGATAAAAGAACGGTTTTCATCCCATTGTCCTGCCAAACCGGCCCAAACCGGCGTTGACAGGCGCACGGCGCTGGGCCACAACAGCGCCCAGCCCTTGAATATGTATTCGGGGTACGTCATTGATTCAAATACACAATGAGCTCATGACCGCAACCTTTGAAAGAAAGTTCGGTAGATTCCTACAGGCTACTGCCGTGACGGCAATAATGACATTCCTTCTGAATGTTGGATATGCCCCTTCGGCCAGGGCAGATTTTCGGCTGTGCAACGATACGACCAGCCTCGTGGGCGTTGCTCTCGGTTATCGTGAGAGCGGCAAATGGGTTACCGAGGGATGGTGGCAGATACCAGGCGAAACCTGTACCTCCCTTATCGAGGGAGATCTGGATAGCCGCTTCTACTATCTATATGCCGAAGATGCCGACAAGGGCGGGCAGTGGCGCGGAGAAATATTCATGTGTACCGCTGATCGCGAGTTCAAGATTAATGGTGTCGAAGAGTGCTTTGCACGCGGTTTTCAGAAAACCGGATTTTTCGAGATTGATACAAGCAAAAAAGAAAGCTGGATGGTCAGACTGACCGAACAGGGTCAGACGGGAAGTTCGTCCCGCTAGCTGATAAACCAAAGCAAACATGGAAAGTTATATTTATGCGTCGTAATCGCAGGGTAAAAATTTTGGCCACGCTAGGGCCGGCCTCAAACACGAAAGACAAGATTGCCAAACTGTTCGAAGCGGGTGCTGACGTATTCCGCATCAATATGAGCCATACCGATCATGACATGCTGGCCAAACTGGTCGCAACAATACGCGAAGTCGAAACTGATCACGGTCGCCCCATCGGAATATTATGCGACTTACAGGGACCAAAACACCGGCTCGGCACATTTGAAAACGGAAAGATTGAAGTAAACGTCGGACACAAGATTACGCTGGACGACAAAAAAGCACCCGGCAATGCAAAACGCATTTACCTGCCGCACCCTGAAATTCTCAAGGCCATAGAGCCGGGAAACCGCATTCTAATCGATGACGGTCGTGTGCAGCTAAAGGCACTTGACTGTTCACCTAACGCAGTGACGGCGGAAGTTACTGCTGGCACCAGGCTTTCTGATCGGAAAGGCGTCAGCCTCCCCGATACAGAAATTGAACAGGGCGCCATGACAGACAAGGATCGCCGCGACCTTGAAAAGGCACTCGAACTGGAAGTCGATTGGATCGCCCTGTCATTCGTCCAAAGACCGGACGACATGGCAGAAGTACGAAAAATTGCCCGCGGCCGTGTTGGTGTCCTTGCCAAAATAGAAAAACCCCAGGCAATCGAGCGCCTTGAAGACATTATTGAATTATCTGACGCGATCATGGTGGCGCGCGGTGATTTGGGAGTAGAAATGCCCCTGGAAGCGGTTCCCGGCATTCAAAAACAGATCACCCGCAAATGCAGACGGGCCGGTAAGCCGGTGGTTGTTGCAACACAAATGCTGGAATCCATGATTTCGGCCCCCGTTCCAACCAGGGCGGAAGTCTCCGATGTTGCGACCGCCGTGTATGAGGGTGCAGACGCCGTTATGCTCTCGGCAGAATCTGCAGCGGGAGATTATCCTGCCGAAGCAGTGGCAACCATGAATTCAATCGCAGAACATGTTGAACGCGACCCCAACTATCGCGATATCCTCACGGCACAGCGGCCTTCTGCTGAATCCACCGGTGCTGATGCCATTTCACTGGCTGCGCGCGAGATTGCTGAAACGCTGAACCTGGCGGCCATCGTATGTTATACGGCTTCAGGCACCACCGGGTTACGTGCGGCAAGGGAACGCCCTGCCCGCCCGATCGTGACCCTTTCACCGGTCGCGCGTACCGCGCGGCGGCTGGCATTGGTTTGGGGACTGCATTGTGTTGTCACGGAAGATGCCCATGATCTCGACGATATGGTCAACAGGGCCTGTCTGATTGCCGTCAACGAGGATTATGCAAGTCCAGGCGACCGGTTGATCATAACCGCCGGCGTTCCGCTGCGCACACCCGGCTCTACAAACATGCTGCGAATCGCATTTGTTTCCAGTGACGGGATGTCAGCAATCTGATCTTGGTACAGATGAGAAAGGATCAGCCGGAATTGCGGACATCCTGATCCATTTCCCGGATCCTGCGGTTAAGCAATTCGATTTCTTCCACGATCCTGTCTGTCGCCGTATATGCAGGCGCATGACCGGTGTCAGGCAGGATTACAAGTTTCGAACCGGCAATATCTTGATTCAATGCTTCTGAATGGATCTGTGTTGAAACAACATCGTCCTTGTCACCGGAAATGATGACGGTAGGCGCACCAATTTCTCCATATCTGGGGGACATCTCCTCCACATATGCGTAGAGATTGCCGACATCAGACGCATTGTTTCGAAAATTTTCAGGCCGCAGCACGAGTTCTACTGCCGCCCTTTCAAAAAACCTGGAGGGCACCTTGTTAGGCTTGAACACGCCTTTGACACCCCTGCGCATCACCAGCCTGCCGCCTGGCGCACCTAACGTTTCGCTGAATACCCGCCCCAGAACAGGTGTATTTGTAATGTCGTAATACCAGGTAACGCCGCCGCCCGGCCAGACATGAGTAGCCGGCGCCAGAAAAACCAGTCCGGAGACCTTTTCAGGATATTTCACGGCCATTGCAGCCGTAAGTGCCCCACCCAGCGAATGCCCCGCAACCACCGCACGATCTATTTCCAGATGATCTATCAATCCAGCGATGAGGTCCACCTGGCGATCCAGTGGCGCGCTTCCATCAAACCCTGTTTGCGAATATCCCGCTCCCGGACGGTCGATGAATATCAACCGGGCCCTGCCCTCAAGTTCATCGATAAAGGCTCCGTATAAATCACGGACATTTCCACTGGCACCATGAATAAAGATCATTGGCTCCAGATCTGCATCTGGACCCGCAGGGATGTCCAGATAGTGCATCTGGACACCGTCAATGACCGCAAAATCGCCGATTGGGGGATATTTGGCTTCAAGCCTGCGAACAAAAATCTGGGTAGCTATAATGGATCCGGCAACAAGGATAATCGCCAGCCAGAAGATAATCTTCAGACCGAACATCAAAAACTAGATTCCTTCACCGGCCAGTTTTTCTTCCAGTTCAATAACAGTTTTCTGTGCCTTGCGGTTGGCAGGATAAAGATCAAGAACCTTGTACCAGGTATCAAGCGCGCGTTGATGCTTGCGCGTTTTTTGCAATATTGCGGCTAGTCCGGACAATGCACCAAAATGCCTTGGTTCCAGGAGCAGTACCTGTTCTATGTCGGCAAGCGACCTGCCGTAATCATCCATCATGAAGTAAAGGGTCGCCCGCCTGTTCCAGCCCTCGGCATATTCGGGCCTTAACACGGTGATATGCGCGAGCAGGTCCTGGGCAACAGTATATTTTTTCTTGCTCATCGCTTCTGATGCCCATTGCATGAGGAGATCAATGGAATCGGAACCCGATTCGGTCCAGATAGCAACAATCTGCCTTGCAATGCGGCCCGCACTTGAGGCTTTGCTTTCAGATTTCAGTTTCGCAAACAGCCCTTCCAACGGATCTTCCGCCGCCTGCTCGGTGAGCTCTTCTGTTTCCGATGAAATGTCTTCATCGCTGACATCTTCATCGACCGCAGCAGGCAAAATACTGCCAGCAGAACGGAGTTCAGTCTTTACGATTTTGATTTTGGAATAGTTGTCTGCAGCACCGGGTCCTGCGCTAAACGCGAGAAGTGCAATTAAAATGCCAGTAAACAAAAAATACCGCATGCGGTGAATGTAATCTCCGCATCAGGAACGTCAAACCCAATTTTGCGTGAATCAACTTCCCGGCAGGATTAATTTGCCGATTTGAACAGGTTTACAGCGGATAAATTATCCCTGGCGCGCCTTGAAGCGCGGATTGACCTTGTTGATGACGTAAACGCGTCCCTTACGGCGAACCAGACGGTTTGCGCGATGGCGGGATTTCAGCGATTTTAGCGAGTTTTTGATCTTCATCGTTCTGACCGATTCTCTGCTGGCACAACCTGCCAGGACAAATAAAAGCACAAACAAAAGCGCGTCTCCGTTACCGGGCGCGCTGCAATTCGAGCCATCTGATAACGGATCACGCCAAAAGCGTCAAGACAAAGCATGGTTTTCCGGGGGTTTTTGCCATAGGTACCGGCGCTATACCCATATCCGGCGTCGTAATGTGACAATCCATCCCATTCGGCATGTTTATCATCAGCATCTTTCGGTCGCATCTTGTGATTTCCGGCAAATTTTGATTGTGATAAGACCTGACTGCCAACAAGGGAAAACAAACCCCAATGCGTAGATTTTCTGGCTTTGCCCTCGCCCGTGAGACATTGCGCGCCCATAAGGGTTGGGATCGCCAATGGGAAAATCCCGAACCTCGCGGAAAATATGATGTCATCATAATCGGCGCTGGCGGTCATGGCCTGGCAACAGCCTATTACCTGGCCAGGGAACATGGAATTACCGACGTGGCCGTTCTGGAAAAAGGCTGGCTGGGCGGCGGGAATACCGGACGAAATACCACGATAATCCGGTCCAACTACCTCTATGATGAATCGGCAGGCATCTATGACCACGCAATCAAATTGTGGGAAACGCTCAGCCAGGAACTGAACTACAACATCATGTTCTCCCAGCGCGGCGTGATGATGCTCGCACATAATGTCCATGATGTTCAGGTCGCCAAACGTCATGTCCACGCAAACAGGCTGAATGGCGTCGATAATGAATGGCTGGATCGCGATGCCGCCAAGGCCTATTGCCCGCCGCTCAACATCTCAAATTCGCTACGCTATCCGGTCATGGGCGCCGCCTTGCAACGGCGCGGAGGTGTTGCCAGACATGATGCCGTTGCATGGGGCTATGCCCGCGCAGCATCTGCAATGGGCGTCCACATCATTCAGAACTGTGAGGTTACGGGAATAAATCGCGACGCTGATGGCGCTGTAACGGGCGTTGAAACCTCCAGGGGAAGCATCAGCGCTGGCAAGGTGGGTATAGTTGCGGCAGGCCATACCAGCGTTTTGATGGAAATGGCCGGCATCAGAATGCCACTTGAAAGTTTCCCGTTGCAGGCGCTTGTTTCAGAGCCGGTCAAACCCTGTTTTCCATGCGTGGTCATGTCGAACACGGTCCATGCCTATATCTCCCAATCCGACAAGGGAGAATTGGTCATTGGCGCCGGGACAGACCAATACACTTCCTATTCGCAAACCGGCGGCATGCACATCATTAGCCATACGCTTGAAGCAATCTGCGAAATGTTCCCGATGTTCTCCCGCATGAAAATGCTCCGATCATGGGGTGGCATTGTCGATGTGACACCGGATCGTTCGCCTATATTGGCAAAGACGCCGGTCAAGGGGCTTTATGTCAATTGTGGCTGGGGAACAGGCGGCTTCAAGGCCACTCCCGGTTCAGGTCATGTCTTTGCCCATACGATCGCAAAGGATGAGCCACACAAGATCAATGCCGGTTATACGCTCGAGCGGTTTACAACCGGGCGGTTCATCGATGAGGCGGCAGCCGCTGCCGTCGCGCATTAGGGGTCAAAATCATGCTGCTCATCTATTGCCCCTATTGCCAGGAAGAACGCCCGGAAACCGAATTTCAGGGCGCCGGTGAAGCCCATATAGCAAGACCTGAAAATATTGCTGAAATCTCGGATGCTGAATTTGCCGAATTCTTCTTTATTCGCGACAACCACAAGGGAATCGTTTTCGAAAGATGGCGTCACACCCATGGCTGCGGGCGGTTTTTCAATGCGGTTCGTAATTCAGTATCGGACAAATTCATCATGACCTACAAGGCAGGTCAGCCAAAATCGGAATTGACGCAAGAGCAGATAAAATCAGTGGCACCTGTGGGCAAGAAATTGACTGACAATGATGATCCAGCAGTATCCACGCGGACGGAAAAAGCCAAATGACCATTTCCTCCGCCACGGCTGGTGCCAACCGGATCGCGAACAGGGGCAGGCTAAACCGGGCCCAAGCTATTTCCTTTACCTGGGATGGGCGCAGATTGAGCGCTTTTAAAGGTGACACGCTGGCTTCAGCGCTTCTGGCCAATGGCATTCACCTGACCGGAAGGTCGTTCAAGTACCATCGACCGCGAGGAATTCTGGCTTCCGGTGCGGAGGAGCCGAACGCGCTTGTCGATATTGCGCGCGATTCAGTTCGCAGACAGCCAAATGTCAGGGCGACGGTTCAGGAAGTCTTTGACGGAATGCAGGCGAAAAGCCAGAACCGGTTTCCGGCCCTGAATTTTGACGTCGGTGCAATTAATGACCTGCTGGGACCATTTTTCCCCGCTGGTTTCTACTACAAGACATTCATGTGGCCAGCCTCCTTCTGGAAACATGTCTATGAACCGGTCATCCGCCGTGCCGCGGGTCTGGGAGAAGCACCCACAGAGGCTGATCCGGACAGTTACGCAAACCGCTATGCGCATTGCGATGTGCTTGTGGCAGGAGGTGGGCCAGCAGGTATTGCTGCTGCACTTGGAGCTGCCCGCAAGGGGAAGACGGTAATTTTATGCGATGAAAATCCGGAATTTGGCGGACATTTGCGAGCTGACATTCACTCGCAAATCGAAGGAAAATCCGCATATGAGTGGGCAATCTCGGCCATTGACGAGCTTAGGACGTTTGAAAACGTAACGCTCCTCAACCGCACGACCGCCTTCGGATATTATTCCGCCAACATGATTTCCCTGGCACAGCGCCTGACTGACCATCTGGCGGACCCTGACCCTGCAATGCCCCGTGAGCGCCTTTGGCAGGTGCGCGCCAGTCAGGTGATCATTGCAACCGGCGCTATTGAGCGGCACCTGGTGTTTCCTGGAAACGACCGGCCCGGCGTCATGCTGGCTTCTGCCGCACAGATGTTTGCCAATCATTTCGGTGTTTCAATCGGCAGAAGGACTGGTGTCTATACGGCATGCGATTCTGCCTGGCGGGCCGCTTTCGATCTTCATGAGGCGGGATCGCAGATTGCACTCATCGCCGATACCCGCCGCGAAGTACCCTCTCATTTGCTTTCGAAGGCAAATGATCTGGGCATTGAAGTCAGAACAGGCCAAACCGTTACTGCAACATCGGGAAGGCTGAGAATAAATTCAATGACCGTTGCTACCGAAAGTGGTGACAGGAAAGAGAAGATCAAAGTCGATTCCATTATCGTCTCTGGCGGGTGGACGCCGTCGGTTCATCTCTACTCCCAGAGCCGGGGAACCTTGGCTTTCGACGCCGACAATGGCCGTTTTGTTCCTGACAAACCTGCTGAAAATTGTATCACCATCGGCGGCTGTAATGGCACGCTGACATTGGATGGCGCTTTGAAGGAAGCAGCCAGGGCGACTGGAACCAGGCCATTGAAAAGCGAGGAAACCGTTTCCATGGAAGGTTTCCAGATTGGTACTGCAAATGGCGGTTCACAATCCGTTTTCGACAAATCCTTCATTGATTTCCAGAATGATGTAACCGCAAAGGACGTTCGCCTTGCCGTCCGTGAGGGCATGCATTCCATCGAACATGTCAAACGCTACACCACGACGGGCATGGCCACGGATCAGGGGAAGATGTCCAACATGCACGGCCTTGCTATCGCCGCCGGTGAACTGGGTCGGGAAATTCCTGAGGTCGGCCTGACGACTTTCCGGGCGCCTTACACGCCGGTCACATTCGGCACGATTGTCAACCACGCCAAGGGCAAGCTGTTTGACGTCACAAGAACGACACCCATTCACGGCTGGGCAGAGGCCCATGGCGCCGTGTTTGAAGATGTCGGAAACTGGAAGCGCGCCTGGTATTTCCCCAAACCCGGTGAGGTTATGCAGGCAGCGGTTAATCGCGAATGCGCGGCAACTAGAAATACTGCCGGTATTTTCGACGCTTCAACGCTTGGCAAGATAGAGGTCGTAGGACCGGATGCCGTCAAGTTCATGGAACTGATGTACACCAACCCTTGGCAAAAGCTGGCTGTCGGTAGATGCCGCTACGGAATAATGCTCCGCGAGGATGGTTTCATCTATGATGATGGGGTGGTCGGAAGACTGGGCGAAGATAGATTCCATGTAACCACGACCACTGGCGGCGCGCCTCGTGTTCTCAACCACATGGAAGACTATCTTCAGACCGAGTTTCCTGATTGGAACGTATGGCTGACTTCAACCTCCGAGCAATGGGCGGTCATTGCCGTTCAAGGTCCCAAGGCAAGGGAGATCATCGAACCATTCGTCGAGGATATCGACCTTGATGAAATGCCACATATGTCGATCCGCGAAGGCAGGTTCTGCGGTGTGCCCACAAGACTGATGCGTGTTTCATTTACCGGCGAGATGGGCTTTGAAATAAACGTACCCGCCAATTTTGGACGTGCGGTTTGGGAAGCCATCTGGCAACGCGGTGAACCTATGGGACTGACACCCTATGGAACCGAGACCATGCATGTTCTGCGCGCGGAAAAGGGCTTCATTATTGTTGGCCAGGATACAGACGGAACGGTGACACCCGATGATGCCGGATTGAACTGGGCTGTCGGCAAGAAGAAGGCTGATTTTGTCGGCATTCGCGGTCTGAAACGGCCTGATCTGGTCGCCGCCGGGAGACGCCAGCTTGTTGGGCTTAAAACCCTCGATCCAAAGGAAGTTCTGGAAGAAGGCGCACAGATTGTGGAAGACCCCAATCAACCAATACCCATGAAAATGATCGGCTTTGTTACATCTTCATATTGGTCGGAGAATTGCCGCCGGTCCATTGCCCTGGCATTAGTCGAAAATGGACGTGAGCGCATGGGAGAGAAACTGCATGTACCCATGGCCAATGGTGCCATTGCGGTTGAAGTCTGCGAATCCATTTTCCTTGATCCGGATGGGAGCAGGTTGAATGGATAAGGTTCAACAAATCGCACCGCTGGAAGGCCGGAAATTTGCCGCTGACGGAATCTCCTTGGAACCGGCACATTTTTGTGAGCGAATCGCCCTGCGTGCGAATACTGACGCCACTGCGGAAATTGGCAAGGCAATTGGTATTGCGCTTCCGGTAAAGCCGAAAACCAGCAAGGTACTCAAAAAGGGGTCTGCTCTTTGGCTTGGTCCGGATGAATGGTTGATCCTGGTCCCACCCGATACTGGATTGGCTGACAAGCTCGCAAAACTGGATGGGCTGTTGTTCAGCGCTATTGATATATCCCATCGCAATACCGCTATTTATGTCGAAGGCCCCCACGCCGTATCGTCGCTAAATGCCGGATGTCCCCAGAA
>JBPCWJ010000469.1:0-7114 GCA_051009635.1 Rhizobiaceae bacterium | reverse complement strand
TGAAGACCTTTTTCTTCATCCCAAAAAAGCCTACCAACGATACTGCCGACAATCAGGCCAATGATGATCCAGACGATAAGCTGATCCCATGAAAACGTCATTTTATCTCCAGTTGAAATAACGCGATATCAAGCCAATCTTAGTCCACACTATGCCCGGTAAAAACCTTACTAGGGATCAACATTTGTCAACATCAACAAATGCTTCTTTTCAACTATTTGGGGCAGACTAAAGTAGCCTTGTCATAAGTCAATTTTTGGTCTTAGCAAACCTTAGCATTCTTTAACATCCAAAATAGCTCAATCTTAGAAGTCTAGAAGAGGTTCTAAAGCCAAAGTTATACCAATTTAGTGGAAAATAGACGCTTAGATCAGCCTTTAAGAATCCTATAAAGGCTCTTAAAATTCTAAGCCTGCTTCATAAGTGGGCTTAAGAATGTATTTGACCATTTGATCCCGCATCTGCCGTTTTCAGAGATTTTTTGAATTAGCCAAAGTTCTTCATTTTTCGAAAAAACGCACACAAAATTGCACACAAATGCAATACTCAGCCCTTAAATCTCCTGTAAGTCATTGAAATTATTGGCTGGGGAACCTGGATTCGAACCAGGACCGACGGAGTCAGAGTCCGCTGTTCTACCGTTAAACTATTCCCCATTCAGGGTGTCTGGCGTGCTTTGTGTGCAGGGAACGAGTACCTGCAATAACCTGCAGAAAGGTTATTCCGCTCCAATTTGCCGGACGCGGTTATATAGATGTACGAGGCAGGGTTTGCAACAGCCCTTTAACTGCATTGATAGGTGATATTTCAGGTTTTCATAATTTGGCTTGGTCGATGGTTGATGCGGTGGTAGTCTGTCTGCAACTTTAAAATAAAGCGTCCCGTGCAGTCTCATATTTGGGTGGGCAACACGTTTAATGTGACTGCCGGGGGACAGGAAAACGGTGTGAGCAGACCTCAACAGGGCGCAGAAGCGTCTCACGAGGGAACCACCCGCAGGAAACGCAACAAGCGCAGGCCTGGACGCGGCAAAAACATCAGGCGCAATGCGGCTGATAACGCGACGGCCCGAAGCGGGGTGGCAAACCCGGAATCAGGAAACGACGCTCGCCGGGGCGGCGATGAGAGTGTTGCGCCGGTCTCAGTTGAAAAAGAAGTTTCGGCACCCTTCAAGGAGCAGAGAAGAAAGTCGCGCCGCAGAAAACGGCGTGGCTCGAAAACCGCACATGTTTCCGGTGAAAATCGCTCAGGCGCGGATAATTCAGCAGCACAACATTCCGGTACTGGCGAAATCCGAAATTTGCGCTCGCCAATCAAACCGGTGCCCGATCCCAGTTTCACTCCACCTGCGAAAAAGCGAAGCCAGGACAAGTTGCGATTTTCGAAGGCCAGGCGGGGTGAATTTGCCAGGACTAGAAGGAAAAGATATTTCGCGGCACTGGATTTAGGGACGAATAACTGCAGATTGCTGGTTGCTATTCCCTTGGAGCGTAATCGATTCAAGGTGGTAGACGCCTTTTCCAGGATCATCCGTCTCGGTGAAGGCTTGAGTAAAACCGGAAGGCTTGGCGATGATGCAATGGACCGTGCAATTGAAGCACTTTCGATTTGCGCTTCAAAACTCTCCAATCGCCATATAAGCGGTAAGCGTTTGATTGCGACGGAAGCCTGCCGGAGTGCCGAAAACGGGGCCGAGTTTCTTGCGCGTGTGCGCGCAGAGACAGGGCTTGATCTTGAAGTTGTCGATCGGGAAACCGAGGCGCGTCTGGCTGCGGAAGGATGTGGCAGTCTGATGGATAACCGTGCTGAGGGAGCGGTGTTGTTTGATATAGGGGGAGGGTCTTCCGAACTCATTCTTGTTAATCGCAATATCTCGAGATCAAGACATATATCCAGGCAAATTTCAGGGTGGACATCACTTCCAATGGGTGTCGTCACATTATCTGAACGTCATGGTGGCAGGCAGGTCTCCCGCTCAATATTTGATACGATGGTTGAGGAGGTTCTGGAACATCTGGATGCCTTTGATGGCAGACATAACCTTGCCGATATCTGGGAGCGCGGGCGAACCCATTTGCTTGGTACGTCGGGGACTGTCACGACCATTGCCGGCGTACATCTCAATCTTCCCAGATATGATCGTAGAAAGGTCGATGGAATATGGCTGTCGGACCGGCAGATCGACAAGGTCATCGATGACCTGCTTGAAATGGATTATGAGCAAAGGGCCAATAATCCCTGCATCCGTCGGGAGCGTGCTGACCTTGTACTCGCAGGTTGCGCGATATTGCAGGCGATCCGTCTTTCCTGGCCAAGTGAGAGGCTAAGGGTCGCAGATCGGGGTTTAAGAGAAGGAATATTGAACCAACTCATGCATAATGCAGGCGTTTGGGATAAAGGCCAAAGAATGAATGGCAAGCCGGATAATTGCGGTAGATCGAGGGAGACCAGAAACTGATGGGTGGTCGGGGAAAGACCGGAAGCAGAACTGGCGGCGCGTCTGGGGTTACAAAACGTGGTTCCGGAGAGCGGTCGTTGAGGACGCGTGTGAAAACCGCAAAGGGGCGCAAGCTTTCTTCCAAATTGTGGTTGGAGCGCCAGTTGAATGATCCCTATGTCAAAAAGGCAAAGGCTGAGGGCTATGCCTCGCGCGCCGCATACAAGTTGAAGGAGATCGATGATCGGTATTCCATCCTGAAGAAGGGCGATCGCGTAATTGACCTTGGTGCCGCCCCCGGCGGATGGTGCCAGATTGCCGTAGAACGAACCGGTTCACACGCAGATGATATCCGTGTTGTCGGAATTGATTATCTCGACATGGATCCTGTGACAGGTGCCACAATTCTGAAACTGGATTTCCTGGATGAAGAAGCTCCGTCTCGATTGATGGAGGCACTTGGCGGAGAAAACCCCGACGTAATCTTGTCTGACATGGCGGCACCAACCACCGGTCATCGCAAGACCGATCATCTGCGAAACATGCATTTGGTAGAGATCGCCTTTGATTTCGTAACGCAAGTGCTGAAACCCGGCGGTCATTTCCTGTCAAAGACATTTCGTGGCGGCACGGAAAATGAGTTGCTTCTGCAGATGAAGCGTCAGTTTCATTCCGTTCATCATGTGAAACCACCGGCATCGCGTGACGGTTCGGTGGAACTATACTTGTTGGCAATAGGATTTCGGGGAAATCAAGATTAATCCTGTTTGAGAATATCAAGCGGTGTCGAGTTTTTATCCCAGTACGCAATGTGTCCGATTGGAACCTCGCCATATTTCGAGTTGGTTACCTTCAAGCCCCGCCAAAATGAACCAATGTGGTTAATCGTTAACCATACGGGACGAAACCGGGGTATTAAGCGGAAAAGCGGAGTTTTTCTAAATTTTGAAGGTCCGGATAAAGAGGATATTAAGGGAAAAATGAGCAGTGTGAGCGGTCTGTAATTCACGGGGGAAATATGTCTCAACATACTGCTGGCGATCTTCCGCCATCTAAACGTGACACAGATCGCAACAAGGTTTCAGGTGCCGTGGGGACGGTAAAGAGCCTGAAAATATCGTTTGCGATCGTATGTGCTTCCATCGTTCTTGCCGTAGCTGCCGCGGCGGCTGCACCTGCGCTGGTTCCTGAACAATTTATTGCATTCTCCTATATGGTGCCTGCATTCGTTACCCTGTGCGGAATAGCAGCTTTGTGGTTTGGCTATTCGACGCAAATTGGCAATGCGCTTCAAAATGCCGAGGAATTGAACTCGCTGGTGGATACAACACAACCGGCGGATGACGATGCCGATGCCGGGGATAATCGAACATCCCGCCCAAAAATGATTTCACTTGCCTATACGGACAGATTAACCGGCCTTGGCAACAAGGTTCGCATGGTCGAGAAATTCAAGAAAATCGTGGATGATAGAGTCGACGATACAGAGGCCTTTACGGTGGCGTTGATGAACCTAGATGGCATGAAGCCCATCAATGATCTGTTCGGGCATGCTGGTGGTGATGAAATTCTCAAACAATGCGCCATGCGCCTGTCGGCTGCCGTGGAGGGGCAGGGGTTTGTTTGCCGATTTGGTGGAGACGAGTTTGGCTTTATCTTCCCACATGTTGCCGATGAAAAAAGCGCCGAGGAAACCGGCAGGCTTTTACAGAACGTCCTGCTTGCACCATTTGATCTTGAGAACCGAAAGGTCCGGTTGAGCGGCTCTTTTGGGTTTGCGGTATTTCCCTATGCTGGTGGAAGTTTTGAAGAGGTAATGGCCAATATCGATACGGCTGTCTATCATTCAAAGCGTGGTGGCAGAGGCCGGGTGACAATTTTCACGCGCGAAGTAGAAGACATGGTTCGCGAAAATGCGCGTATTGAGCAGGCTTTGCGAAATGCGATTGCCAATGGAGAAGTCACGCCGCATTTCCAACCAATTATTTCATTGCAGGACGGGAAATTACTTGGATTTGAATCCCTGGCACGATGGATTGATCCGGAACTTGGTTTCATATCTCCCGGTAAATTCATCCCGCTTGCAGAGGAACGCGGTATTATCGCGTCCTTGACTGACTCCCTGCTGTTGCAAGCGGCAAGAGTGGCCGCAGACTGGCCGGAGGAAATGTTCCTTTCCTTCAATCTTTCAAGCGTCCAACTGGTCGATCCGTCTACGGCAGCAAACATTGTTGACGTGATCCGCCGGGCGGGTTTGCCGCCGCACAGGCTTGAAATTGAGGTTACCGAAACAGCGATGATGAGTGATCCCGAAACGGCGTCAATGATCATCGATGAACTGCACAAGGCTGGAATCCGAATTTCCATGGATGATTTCGGTACGGGCCAATCCAGTTTGGGAAGATTGCGTGAGCTTAAACTCGACAAGGTCAAGATCGACCGGGCTTTCATCATGGCAATTGGCGAGGATAAGCCCGCCGAACATATTGTCAGGGCAATTCTCGAGATGTGCGCAGGTCTTGAACTTACTGTTGTTGCCGAGGGGATTGAAGAATTGGGCCAGGCCGAAAGCCTGAAGCGATATGGGTGCCATGCAGGGCAGGGATATCTATTTGGCAAGCCGCAGGATGCGCGCAAGACCATGGGTTATATCCGCGATTTCCTGGGAGACAGTGAGGCGCTGCCTGATCTGCAGGCCTCGGCCTGATTTTTTCTGATTGTTCCTTTCGAAAATCCTGTAGCGCAATAATCCTGAGATTGCGCCGGACGGTTGGTGCTGGCATAGTTCTTGTCCTGATTAAACCAGTCTCACGGTAGGGCTTGCCAGAATGCCGGATCATTCTGATCATGACCATGAACACAGCCATCTCGATGAGATGGACCTGCGACTTCGGACGCTGGAATCCCTTTTAATTGAAAAGGGATATGTGAAGCCGGATGCGCTGGATGCCATTGTCGAAACCTATGAAACCAGGATAGGTCCGCGCAATGGTGCTGCTGTTGTGGCCAAAGCCTGGTCGGATGCTGACTATCTCGAACGGTTGCGGAATGATGCTACTGCTGCGATCGGAGAGTTGGGCTTTTCCGGGCGACAAGGCGAGCATATGCGGATCCTGGAAAACACCATCGAGACCCATAATCTGGTCGTTTGCACGCTTTGTTCCTGTTACCCGTGGCCGGTTTTGGGGTTGCCGCCGGTTTGGTACAAGTCTGCCCCTTACCGTTCCCGCGCAGTAAGTGAGCCACGTGCTGTCTTGTCCGAGTTTGGTGTCTCACTCCCAGAAGGCACAAACTTCCGCGTTTGGGATTCGACTGCCGAACTTCGCTATCTTGTAGTACCAGTCCGGCCAGAGGGAACGGAAGGATGGAGTGAAGAACGGCTCGCTAGTCTTGTCACACGCAATTCCATGATCGGGACCGGTCTGGCACTTGGCCCGGGAGAAGTTTCTGAATGAACGGTCCTCATGACATGGGCGGCATGCAGTGTTATGGCCCGGTCGAGCCAGAGCGGAAGGAACCTGTGTTTCATCATGATTGGGAACGCAAGGCGCTTGCGCTTACCGTGGCTATGGGTGCGACCAGCAACTGGAATATAGATACAAGCAGGCATGCTCGTGAGCGCCTTGCACCCGTTCAATATCTTTCGTCAAGTTATTACCAGATCTGGACGGCAGCGTTGGAGGAGCTTTTGGTGAAACGCGGCTTGGTCAGTGAGGAAGAATTGAAAACCGGCAGGTCGGCTGGTGAAGGAATTTCCTTGGCCAATGTACCTGACGGTAAAAGAATCAAGGCCGCGCTTGGTGAGCGCCACCCCTACGAAAGACCATCAACTGGCCAGACACTATTTCAGGTTGGCGATGCAGTCAGAACGGTGAAAATGATCCCGGCTGGCCATACGCGGCTGCCGGGTTATGCACGTGGAAAAGCTGGTGTGATTGAGCGCGTCGCTGGATGCCATGTTTTCCCGGACAGCAATGCACACGGAATGGGTGAAGATCCGAAATGGCTCTATACGGTTGGATTTGATGCCGGTGAATTATTCGGAGGCGGTGGGGACCATGTCGTAATGATAGATTGCTGGGAGCCCTATCTTGAGCGTCGATAAGGAAACCCTTCTGCAGGAAGTGCCGGGTTTGCCTATGAATGAAGATAGCCCGGTTTTTTGCGCACCTTGGGAAGCGCAGGCTTTTGCAATGGCGGTGGCGCTTAATGAAGAGGGATTATTCAGCTGGAAAGAATGGGCTGATGTGTTGGGTGATGTGATCGCACAGGATACCGGCAAAACTCCAGCAGAAGACTATTTTCACCTGTGGCTTGATGCGCTGGAGCGGATAATAAAAATGAAAGCCGCTGCTTCGGATAAAGAAATATCGGTGCGTCGAGCGGAGTGGGAACATGCCGTCGCCACAACGCCCCATGGCAAACCAATTGTATTAAACAGCAACGGAACTTGATTCCTTGCGCATGATATTGGCGGAAATCATGATTCTTGCAGTTAATGCTTGCCACCAGCTTCAAATTCGCGCCATCCATGCGTATATGTAGTCGACTTGATTTAATCGATTTATGAGGAGCAGTACCGTATGGCCAGTTTGCAAAATTTCGACTCGGAGATCGAAAAGACCCGGCAGACCGTCGAGCAAATGAAGGAAAAACTGGAACAGTCCGGTGTTGTTC
>JBPCWJ010000468.1:0-9503 GCA_051009635.1 Rhizobiaceae bacterium | reverse complement strand
CGCCGACATGTCACCAAACCATACAGATGTAGTGAATTTAGCCGTCGACGCTACAATGCGCGAGTTCGCCGAAAACGGTTCTGAGAAATTCCTTAAACTCGGCACCGGTCATTTCGCCGGTGGCCATGGCGAATTCGCGATGTCTGAACTTGCCGAGCCCGGAAACGTGGCTGTCAATGGCACATTATAGGGTGGATCGGTAAATACCATTTGCGCCTTGTCCGCCTCGAGCAACCGGAGATAGATGTCGCAACGCGTGGCATCTCCGCAGATGAGCCGATGCGGACCGATCAGCCAGATATCGCCCAGCCGCGTAACCGCGGGCATCTTCTAACGGGGGAGGTTCATCCTCGGCTTCGTTTATCAAGTCCTTATCGTTGCCTGAAATCAGCAGATCGATCTCGGGCATCTCAAAACCGGTTACGGTCAGATCAAAATCGAGATCGAGGCCCGACAGTTCTTGCATTTCGATCGAAAGCAGTTCTTCATCCCAGCCGGCTATTTCAGCTAGCCGATTGTCGGCAATGACATAAGCCCGGATCGCTGCCTCACTCAGATGTTCGAGATAAATGATCGGAACGGTTGCACGCCCCAGCAGCTTCGACCCGGCCGTGGCCGGCAACAATGCCGCCATCTTGATCGACGAAGATCGGGTTGATGAAGCCAAACTGTTCTATGCTGGCGGCGATCTGCCGGATCTGCTTCTGAGAATGGGTCCTGGGATTGGTTTGACGTGGTGTCAGAGACGCCGTGTCTTGATGCGTGACTTTCTCAATGGCCATGGTGCCATCACTCCTGTAATGCCGGAGCGCAAGCATAAAAAAGCGCGGCTCCGGAGGGTTTCCGAATACCACGCTTGCACCATGGAAAGCTGTGGCCCGTTCAGAGCAACGCGCTGCACCCTGGCCCGCTTTTGCCCATCGACAAGTTGATCACTCGGCCATGCCGCAATGCCCATTCTTGTCTAAGGAAAATTTCATATAGGAGATTTATAGGCACATTAAAATGAACGGCCAATAGCTGCCCGGGTGCACGAAAATCAGGCGGTTTGCTTTCCCTGTATTGCAGATCCTTTTCCCTGATCAAAAACGAATTTTCCCTGTTAATTTCTCGCGGGATATCAGCGATAACCCACTGAAATCTTTAAATCTTCACGCGTTTAAAAGGGCTGTTTTAGGCAAAAATGGCCAAATTTCCCTGTTTATCAGGGAAAATTGACCAGAGACCGGTTCGCGCAGGACTGGTTGGATCACCACGTAACCGAGATCAATGTTTCGCTACAATATTGATTTCTTGATAGCCCTGTCCAGCTTGGTCACCAGCTCATCGATTTGATTGTCCTCGATGATATAGGGCGGCGCCAATAGCATATGGTTGCCGTTCACCCCGTCTACTGTTCCACCGCCCGGATAGCAAATCAGCCCTTCTGCAAATGCATTGGCTTTCATCTTTTTGTGCAAACCGAGAGATGGATCAAACGTCGCCTTGGTTTCCCTGTCCTTGACAAATTCCAACCCCCAAAAAAGCCCCCTACCCCGAATATCACCAACATGCATGTTTTGGGAGAATGCGTCTTCCAGTGCTTGTTTAAGTTTTGCGCCCTGTTTCTGCACCTGATCCACCAGCCCCCGATTGATGATAGCGCTCAAAACCGCCAGGCCAGCCGCACACGCAGTCGGATGACCGAGATAGGTATGTCCATGCTGGAACAAACCGCTACCATTTTCCACTGCCTTGTAAATTGTTTTTGTGCAGAGCATGGCACCAATGGGCTGATAACCGCCGCCAAGCCCCTTGGCTATGCACACTATATCGGGTGACACACCTTCCTGCTCACATGCAAAGAGACTGCCGGTCCGGCCCATGCCGCACATGACTTCATCAAGTATCAGCAACACTCCATAGGTGTCGCAAATCTCGCGGATACGCTTGAAATAGCCTTCAACTGCAGGCACCGCACCGGCTGTCGCACCGACCACCGGCTCGGCAATAAAGGCCATCACGGTTTCCGGACCCAGCCTGATAATCTCTTCTTCAAGCTCATTGGCCACCCGCAGGCCAAACTCGGCAATGCTTTCGTCATCACGCCGCTCACGATATTCATAGCACGGCGTTATGTGGCTGGATTCAACCATAATCGGAGCGAAAGGTTCCCTGCGCCACATATTACCACCGGCGGCTAGAGCCCCCAGGGTATTGCCATGATAACTCTGTCTGCGTGCAATAACCCTGTGCCTGCTTGGCTCGCCAATTTCGAGAAAGTATTGCCGCGCCAATTTGAGTGCAGCTTCAACTGCTTCCGACCCACCCGACACCAGGTAGACACGGTCAATCTCACCCGGCGCATGTTCAATCAGAAGATCCGCCAGCTTCTCTGCTGGTTCGGAGGTGAAAAAGCCCGTATGGGCAAATGCTATTCTGTCAAGTTGATCCTTGATCGCATCAATAATTTCAGGATTACCATGACCTAGACAAGAGACCGCTGCCCCACCGGAGCCATCCAGATATTTCTTGCCATCCCTGTCGACAAAATAACAACCTTCACCGCCTGCGATGACCGGGTTACTGCTCCTGGTATGACGTCCAAAAATATGGTTCACGCGAGGGCCCGTTTCCTGTTTTCAACCAGCGCAAAAGATGCCGGACCATGTCACCTGACGGACCGCCAGGTGACATGATTGATCAACTTTCCATCGCCAGGTTACGGCGGCGGCGCTGCATCAAGATCACGAAGCCGAGCAGGATAAGCGCTGGAATGTAAAACACTTCCTTGGGCATCCGTTCCGCTTCGGCTCTGACTTTCGAAATCACGACGGGATCATCACCATAGAAATCAAACAGCTTTCCGATCTTTTCGAAGAAAGGAGTTTGCGGAAGCGGTTCTTCGATCGTGGCCAATCCGTCTTCAAGGTTTATGGTTAGTCCGGCACCTTCAAGCCGCTCAATCGCTTCCTTCCGATCTCCAAGTGGCACCAGCAGGGTTGTTGAAGTGACATTACCCGTATCAAAATTTGGCCCGCTGACCACGAAGGTGAGTACACCATTGTCAGGCGCGTCGCCCACAACTTCAAAAACTTTCTTTGGCTCGGTGTCCTGATAGGGCGGATAAACCTGGTCAAGCCAGAATCCCGGCCTGAACAAGGTGAACGCGATCAGCAGCAACAGGGCAGATTCCCAAATCCGGTTGCGAACAAGAAGCCAGCCCTGGGTGGCAGAGGCAAATAACAACATCGCAATCACCGCAACGATGAAAACAAAGATCGCCTTCATCCAGGTAACATCAATCAACAGCAATTCAGTGTTGAAGATGAACAGGAACGGCAATAATGCGGTACGGATGTCGTAGGCAAAACCCTGTATACCGGTCTTGATCGGGTCACCTCCGGATATCGCCGCCGCAGCAAAGGCTGCCAGCCCGACCGGTGGTGTGTCATCTGCAAGAATACCGAAATAAAACACAAACAAGTGGACTGCAATCAACGGGATAATCAATCCACTCTTGGCCGCCAGAGCCAGGATCACAGGTGCCATCAATGACGACACGACGATATAGTTTGCTGTCGTTGGCAGTCCCATACCAAGGATAAGGCTCATCACCGCAACCAGGAAAAGCATGATCATCAGGTGGCCGCCAGAAAGAAATTCAACAAGTTCGCCAACAACCTGATGGGCACCGGTAAGCGATATCGTACCAACAATCACGCCAGCCGCGCCGGTGGCGACTGCAATGCCGATCATGTTGCGTGAGCCGGCAATCATGCCGTCGATCCATTCACTGAATCCTCGCGAGAATGCGCCGCTTATATCGCCAGTCCCACGCATCATCGACTTGATCGGATGCTGGGTAAGGGCAACTGTCATCATTGCAATTGTCGCCCAAAATGCGGACAAGCCTGGCGAAAGGCGCTCAATGATGATGCACCAGATCAGGATGACGATTGGGAGTATGTAGTAAAGACCCGTAATCGCGGTGGCTCCGGCACGCGGAAGCTCCAAAATGGGCGCATCCGGGGGATCCACAACCAAATCGTCATGGCGCGAGGCAAGCCACAGCAATATCAGATATGCGGCGATACAAAGGACAATCACAATCGGAAATGCCAGAGAAGGTGCTACAACCTTGATCCATCCAAGACCGTAATAGACCGATATTCCAAGAAGTGCGATTCCAATGAAACCGCCCAGGAAGCCGATTATCTTTCCGGCAAATGTCATGGTGGAAGTGGGCTTCTCAAGTCCCTTCAATCCCATCTTCATCGCTTCCAAGTGAACGATATAGACCAGCGCAATATAGGAAACGAGCGCCGGAACCAGCGCATGTTTGATAATCTCGGTATAGCTGACACCGGTAAATTCCGAGATCAGGAACGCGGCCGCACCCATGACCGGTGGCGTTAACTGCCCGTTTGTGGAAGAGGCTACTTCGACAGCGCCCGCCTTTTCCGGCGAGAAACCGGTGCGCTTCATCAACGGAATGGTGAACGTACCTGTCGTAACCGTATTGGCTATGGAAGAACCTGAATAAAGGCCACTCATTGCAGAAGCAACGACCGCCGCCTTGGCTGGTCCGCCGCGGAAATGCCCCAGCAGCGCGAATGAAATCTTGATGAAATAATTGCCCGCACCTGCTTTCTCCAAAACAGATCCAAATAGGACAAACAGAAAGATCAGTGATGCAGACACGCCTAGCGCGACCCCGAAAACACCTTCATTTTGCATCCAGAAATGCCACATGGCCTTTCCGTAGGATGCGCCCTTCCATTGCATGGCATCGGGAAGCCAGCGCGCATCACCAAAAAATACATAAAGAACGAAACATCCTGCTACGATCATCAGCGGAAGACCGAGCACGCGATAAACCGTGACGAAGAGCAGGATCATGCCCATGGTCGAAATGATCAGGTCACCCGTTGTCGGAAGCCCTGCCCTTACAGCGATCTCATTTCTGAACCACACAATATAGAGGCAGCTCAGCACCCCGAGCGCGCCGATCAGCCAATCATACCAGGGAACGTGATCCTTGCTTGAGCCCTTAAAAAGCGGGAATGCGAGAGAAGCCAGGAACAAGCCAAACGACAAGTGGATCAAACGAGCATTTGAATTGGTGACAACACCAAAACCGATATGTTCCTGGACGAGGAAAGGCAGGTTCGAGGCTATATAAAGCTGGAACAAGGCCCATGTCAGCGCTACCCAGAAAATGACCTTTGCCTGCCAACCGGTTGGATTCCTTCCGCCCGTATCGGTAGCCGTAAACTCCTCGAGCTTGTCGCTTGCCGCACTCATCGATTCTCACTCCCCTTCAACCATCCATGCGGACGATCTTCCTCACCGTACAGTCCCAAAAAAATGGGGCGCACGAATGCGCCCCGATGGTCTGGAATTACATCCAGCCTTTTTCCTTGTAATATTTTACTGCACCGTCATGAAGCGGAGCTGAAAGAGAATCCCTGATCATCTCTTCAGGCTTCAGATTTGCAAATGCCGGATGCAGCTTCTTGAACTGATCAAAGTTCTCGAAGACTGCCTTGACCACGACATAGACTGTCTCTTCAGGCACTTCCGCGCTGGTCACAAATGTTGCGCCAACACCAAAGGTCTGAACGTCTTCATCATTATTGTACATGCCGGCTGGAATGGTGGCCTTGCGGTAGAAGGAATTGTCTTCCACCAGCTTGTCAATTTCCGGTCCTTCAACATTCACAAGATGTGCATCACAGCTTGCCAGCGATTCCTGGGTCAAGGCCGATGGATGGCCAACCAGCCAGAAATAGGCATCGATCTTACCGTCACAAACAGCCTGTCCGGTTTCGGCAGACTTCATTTCAGCAGCAAGTTTGAGGTCAGATCTATCCCAACCAAGCGCTTCTTCGATCACTTCCCAGGTTCCGCGAGTACCCGAACCAGGGTTGCCAATGTTCATGCGCTTGCCCTTGGCATCGGTCAGGGTCTTGATTCCGGAATCGTCACTGGCAATAACAGTTACGGGCTCCGGATGCACCGAGAAGACCGCGCGAAGATCATCGAACTTGCCTGCATCCTCAAACTTGGATGTCCCATTATAGGCATGATACTGCCAATCTGATTGGGCTACGCCAAACTCAAGTTCGCCGGCACGCACAGTGTTGATATTGTAGATTGATCCACCGGTAGATTCTGCCGAACACCGCAGGCCATGTTCCTTGCGATCCTTGTTGACCAGACGGCAAATTGCTCCTCCCGTCGGATAGTAAACACCGGTTACACCACCAGTGCCGATCGATATAAACTTCTGGTCTTGAGCCATGCTCTGACCAACCATGGCTGCGCTGGCAAGCAACGCCGCGCCAATAATATATCGTTTCATGAATTTCTCCCTAGGTTTCAAAATATTGGGGGTCTTTGAAAGCCCTCTTGAATAAGAGCGCCGATCTATCTGTAACCGGCTTCTCTGGCGATAGTATGCGCCAACAAAATCATTTCAGACTAATGCGAAAAACGCATGATCCATCTATATTTTGGACAATTTTGCAAAAGAATATGCTTATTGATGAATTTCTGATGCAAATATTGTATTACTTTATATTCCAAGTCAGATGAGATGGTTTGCAATGAACACTCAGTGGATGGAAGACTTCCTGATCCTTTGGGAAACAAGGAACTTCACGGCAGCAGCAAGAAAAGCCAATATTTCCCAGGCTGCCTTCAGTCGCAGGATTCATGCCCTGGAAACCTGGCTGGGTCAGACACTTGTCGACCGATCTCATCACCCGATCATCTTTACGCCGCAGGGGCACATGTTCCACCAGGAAGCCGCCGAAATGATACGGCATCTTTCGCAGGCCAGGGTAAATCTTGCCGCACCTCATTTGGGTAGCCGCAATCACATCAGCATTCTTATGCCTCATGTCATTTCATCCACACGGTTTGTCGATTGGTGGACCCTGTGGTCAAGGGATACGAATTTGTCAGTGTCGGCAATCGTAGGCAATGTGGCAGACATGATTGCAACTTTTATCGCTGGTGGTGCAGACATGCTGATCTGTCATTCGAGCGGTGCCTTTCCGATGATTCTCAATCCTGATCTCTATAGAAGTCACACAATCGAGATGGACAGATTCAGCCCCTACAGATCTGCAACCTTCAAGCAAGATACGACTTCAAGATTCCCGGGAACCCAGGCAGCGCCCATTCCGCTGGCAAACTATACGAAGGGAGGTTATTTCTCCCGCCTCGTTGATGATATTGTTTCACGCGCACCCGTACAGCTATATGGCACCCAGAAGGTGGAGGCCGACACGGTAAATCTGATCAAACAGTTTATTGCCAATGGCAATGGCGTTGGCTGGCTACCAAAATGCGCAATCTCGAAGGAAGATTTACCTCAGTTGAGGCAGATAAAACAGGATGGCTGGTCTCAGGATCTTCCAATTACTGCGTTCATTAGATCAGATGCCAATTCAGCTATTGCCGATATTGTTTGGGAAAAACTGACAGAGAGAGGAAAGCCCAATGCGTGACAAATCGCAAACCGTGTCTTTCACGCAGATGAAGAAAGGTACTCGTGAAGATTACATGTTGTTGCGTGAACTTGAAAAGGATTACCATCTGGCAACCAGCGACCGATTGATCGAGGAACTCGAAAATCAAGGTCGCCAAACGCTGGAGGGCTACAAGATCACCCGTCTGGACCATGGTCTGCAATCTGCCACAAGGGCTCAAAAGGATGGTGCAGACCTGGATTGGATTATTGGTGCGCTTTTACATGACATTGGCGACCGGCTTGCCCCCCAAAATCATGACCGCATGTCAGCAGAAATTATCCGGCCCTTTGTCAGGTGGGAAGTTTCATGGGTGGTCGAGCATCACGGCATTTTTCAGATGCTCTATTACGCCGATCACTATGGATGGGACAAGAATGCACGCGAGCAATTCCGGGATCACCCCTGTTTTGAAGTCTGTTCCAAATTTTGCGAGCACTGGGACCAGACATCCTTCAATCCGGACTACAACAGCTATTCACTGGATCATTTCAAGCCGATGCTGCAAGAAGTTTTCAGTCGAAAAGCCTATGACCCGGAAGTAATACAGGAGGGTGTAGTCATAGGCATGCCGGCCATCTCTGAACAATCACACACTTAACGATCAGTCGGATCGTAAATCTTCCGCAATAGAATTGGCGTTAAATACATTGGTATTTGATAGCAGCCAATGAATAGCAGCAACGGATCAGTAACCTGTTGTGGCAGGGCTACGAGAAAGAGAGCAATATTCCGATTTCCAGCACTGATCGCATAGGCTACGCGCTGCTGGCTGAAACGTGAATGTTTCAAGACGGATACCATAAGAATCTGAAGGCCCAGATTTGCCAAACAGGCAACACCGAGCCAATACAAGAACTGAACAGGCGTCGTTAATATTGCAGGGCCGACTGCCGACATCAACCCGACCACCACGATTGCCATCGTAATAGCGGAAATACCATCCAGGGCCCGTATTGTATCCGGTGTTGGATCCGGAAACAGAAAGTGTCGAAGACAAAATCCCAAAACTGCCGCCGCTGCGATCACACCCATCAAACGGGTCGCTGCAATTACGACCTCCTGGACTGAACCCATCTCCGGCATCAGCCAAAGGGGAAGCAATACAGTAAGCGGCAATAATGCGGTTCCAATAACCATAAGGCGCAAGGCCGGCGCGGGATCATTCCCGGTCATGATCGTCAGATTCGCATTGCCTGAGATCGGCGAAGCCGAGAGCATCAATACCAAACATGCTGCGATCGGATAGGACAGCCAACCAAACACCATCAGGACCAATATCGCGGTAACCGGCATTACCAATTGATAGAAAACAGCAATCCCGGCAGAGACAGGCAAATCCCGCGCCACGCCGAAAGCCTGCCGGTGCCCGATCCGCAAGGCAGCGAGAAACAATAATGTAGAAACAAGCAGTGGCAACCAAGGCTTCATTGCAAGGGCAATGTCAGGAAAGGCAATCCCCGCAGCCAGTCCCGCAACCAGTAGGCTTCGACCATGTTTGGCTGTCGCTACAAGAATGTTTTGCGCCACGTTCATGTCAGCCCCCGCACGATCAGTATCAGAGCCGCAATCCCGCTAATGGCAAGCAGAAACAAGCGGAAATGTGCATCGAACTGTCGCCCGAGAAACTGTACCGCCGCCAGCCCTGCCAGCATGGGAGGCAACATTATGATTGCCAATATAAAATCCTGCCAGTCAGCCCATCCGGCCACCAATAGTCCCAGCACCGAAAATGCACAGCCAAACATGAAGAAGGCTGCCATGGTTGGCCTGGCATGTTTCGCTGGTCTGGTCTGATAGACAAGTGCCATCGGCGGGGAACCGACTGATGTAATGGTTCCCATCAAGCCGGACACCGTACCCATGGAAATAATGCTGCTTCGGGAAAATGGAAGCTGCCAACCGGAAACAGCCAGACCTACGGCAAGCGCGATCATGATACCGAAAATCAGAATGAATGAATCGCGATCAACAATATTGGCC
>JBPCWJ010000467.1:0-6384 GCA_051009635.1 Rhizobiaceae bacterium | reverse complement strand
GGCTATGACATCCTGAAACTTTGTGTCGAAGTAGGCGGTTGCCTGACCGGCGAACATGGCGTGGGTATCGAAAAACGCGATCTGATGACAAGCCAGTACACGGATGCGGATATGGAAATTCAGATGCGGGTCAAGGATGTGTTTGATCCACAATGGATACTCAATCCCGCCAAGGTCTTCCCGATGGATATCAGCCATTCGCGGCGTGTCCGCAATCAGCCCGAAAAGGCGGCTTGATCATGGCTGGCAATGGTGTGGCAAGGGATGAAACCGAACTCGCCGAACAGGTGAAGGCTGCCTGTGGCTCAAAGACGCCATTGGAAATTGTCGGCGGCGGGACAAAGCTCGATTTTGGTGGCCCGGTACAGGCTGAAAACCGCCTGTCTGTCAAAGGGCTGAGCGGTATATCCCTCTATGAACCTGCTGCCCTCACAATAGTTGCGAAAGCAGGGACACCGTTGAAGGAAATCAATGAGGTTCTGTCGGCAGAAGGGCAGATTCTACCGTTTGAACCGGCAAACTATGCCGCCTTGCTCAAGTCGAAAGGGGAACCGACCATTGGCGGTACCATCGCCTGCGGAATTTCCGGACCACGCCGCATTCAGGCAGGTGCAGCTCGCGATTCGCTGATTGGTGTACGATTTGTCAGCGGCGAGGGCGAAAAATTGAAGAATGGTGGCCGGGTCATGAAGAATGTCACCGGCTATGATCTGGTAAAGCTTATGTGCGGCTCCCATGGAACGCTTGGCGTGCTGACCGAACTCTCCTTCAAGGTTCTGCCCAAGCCCGAAAAGACTGCGGTCTTGCTGCTGAACGGACTTTCCGATGAGGTAGCAATTGCAGCGTTATCTGCTGCGCTCACCTCTCCCTATGACGTTACGGGTGCAGCGCATACACCTCAGGGACTGGACGGTGAACCGGTTACCGTGATCCGCATTCAGGGTTTCAAGGCCTCTGTAAAATATAGATCGGAGAAACTGCGTGAAACCTTGGCGGAGTTTGGTGATGCTGAGATCGAGACTTCCGCACGAACTGAAAAAGGCTGGAAATGGGTCCGGGATGTTGAAGGATTGGCGAGTGAGGAGGGAGCAATCTGGCGCATCTCCTGCAAACCCACTGATGGGCCAAAGATAGTGGCTGATCTGCGTTCCTCGCAAGATATGAAATTATTATACGATTGGGGCGGTGGACTGGTCTGGTTGTCGGTGCCGGAAGCCGGTAATTGTGGTGCCTCGGAAATCCGAAAATCCGTTGCAAAATTTGGCGGTCATGCCACGCTTGTTCGTGCACCGGCTGACATGCGCAACAAAATTCCGGTGTTTCAACCGCAATCTCCCATTTTGGAGGAAATCTCGCGCGGCTTGCGTCAGCAATTTGATCCAGCAGGTATCTTGAATCCCGGCAGAATGGGTTCCAACTGATTATGCCGAAACAGGAGTGGAATTGATGAATGAACCGCAGCTCACAGATACCGGCAGCTGGCTTGAGCCTGGCCGCAATAATGCCCAGCTGATTTACATTCTGTATTTCCTCAGTTTCGTGATTGGAATCACGGTTTTGATTGGCCTGATCATGGCCTATCTGAACCGGGGTAGGGCCGGGGAAATTGTGGAAACACATTATACCTGGCTGATCCGTACATTCTGGATCGGGCTGCTTTATTCGATGATCTCATTTGTGTTGACAATCGCGCTGATAGGTTTTTTTCTGATGTTTGCAGTTGTGATCTGGGTGGTCATACGCCTGGTAAAGGGATTGCAACTATTGGGTCGTGGTGAACCCGTTCCCGACACACAAACCTGGTGGATTTGAACGCGCAGGAAACCCCGAAATGCAAACCGTATTCACCCCCCAACAACTGGAAGACCCGGCAACGGCGCATTCTGAAAAGATCCTGCGTAAATGCGTGCATTGCGGTTTTTGCACCGCCACCTGTCCGACCTATCTGACCCTGGGCGATGAACTCGATTCACCACGGGGCCGCATCTACCTGATCAAGGATATGCTGGAAAACAGTAAGCCTGCAGACAGCCGCGTCGTAAAGCATATTGATCGTTGTCTTTCCTGCCTTGCCTGTATGACGACCTGTCCATCCGGCGTAAACTACATGCATCTGGTCGATCATGCCCGTGCCTATATTGAGCAAACCTATAAGCGTCCCTTGATGGACCGCATCTACCGGCAAATGCTTGCAATGGTACTGCCCTATCCGGGCAGGTTTCGCGCTGCACTGACTGCTGCGCGTCTGGCAAGTCCCTTTGCCGGTCTTGTGGGTAAAATGCCTGGAATGGGGCCGATGGCGGCAATGCTTGATCTGGCACCGGGCAAACTACCCAAATCAACCGGCGCGGCCGGCCCGGGCACACATGTGTCATCAGGCGAAAGGCGGGGCCGGGTAGCCATTCTCTCGGGCTGCGCTCAAAAGGTTCTCAATCCGGCAATCAATGAGGCCACGGTAGAACTATTGACCAGGTTGGGCATTGAGACCGTTGTGCCACCGGACGAAGGGTGTTGCGGTGCCCTGGTCCACCATATGGGCCGCGAACACGAGGCGCTGGAGGCTGCCCGCAAGAACGTGGATGCCTGGCAGAAACAGATCGCCATGGGCGGACTTGATGCAATCATAATCACCACTTCAGGCTGCGGTACTACCGTCAAAGATTACGGCCATATGCTGCGCCTTGATCCCGACTATGCCGAAAAAGCAGCACAAGTTTCGGCACTCGCCAAGGATTTAACCGAATTTCTGGTGACACTCGATCTGCCCGCAAGCGATGCGGGAGAGGGCATTCGCCTTGCCTATCATTCCGCCTGTTCCATGCAGCATGGTCAGAAAATTACCCAACAACCCAAACGGCTCCTGACCAAGGCAGGCTTTACAGTTCTGGACATTCCCGAGGGCCATATTTGCTGTGGATCGGCGGGAACCTACAATATCATGCAGCCGGAAATCGCCGGAAAGCTGAAGGATCGCAAGGTTGCCAACATAAAGCGGGTCAAACCCGATTTGATCGCGGCGGGAAATATTGGCTGCATGACCCAGATCGGCTCTGCCATGGATGTGCCCATTCTCCACACCGTTGAAATTCTCAACTGGGTCTATGGCGGTAAAAAACCGGATGCGATGCCGGAGCCTGAGAAGTCTGTTCAGTTGGAAGCTGCCGAGTAGGAAAGCCCCTGAATTATGCCAACAAAAAACCCGGCCAGAGGCCGGGTTCTTCGCTTATTGGTCACTTTATTTCAGGAGTTAACCAAAATTAGCCGCCAAAAATCATTGAAAGCGGATTTGACAATTCTGTCATGTAGCGCTCCTTGCGCTGACCGGGCCCGATGACGATAACCTTCGAACCGATTGGCGTACGGGCATAGAGGTCTTCAACATCCTTGTTCATCATGCGGATGCATCCCGATGAAAGGTTGAGACCGATTGACCATGGCTGGTTGGTGCCATGAATGCGGTAAAGCGTGTCACGACCACCCTGATAAAGGTACAGCGCACGGGCACCCAGCGGATTGTTTGGTCCGCCTTTCATGCTGGCAGGAAGAATCCGGCCCTGGGCGCGTTCGCGTGCCCGCATTTCCGCTGGAGGCGTCCATGTTGGCCATTCCTTTTTGGCCTGAACCTTGACCACGCCATTCCATTCAAATCCTTCTTTGCCCACACCAACGCCGTAGCGGATCGCCTGGCGCTCATTCTTGATGTAGTAGAGGTATTTCCGGTTGGTATCGATGATGATCGTACCCGGCTTTTCCTTGGTTCTGATAAATACCGTCCGTTTTGCATATTTGGCTGCCGGCTTTTTGCGCATCTGGCGCAGCCGGTTTATGTCGACTTCTTCCCAGCGGCGCTCAGAATGGTTGTAAACCAGTTCCGCTCTCGCCTCGCTGACGAAGGGCACTGAATAGGTTGCGAAAGCGCTCCACACCACCGCAACTGATAAAATTAGGCGAAATAACATGATATTTCCCGCATTTGAGCTCTGCACCAACATGTGATGCCTTTGGGAACAGCCTATTTTTGGGGAAATACGAATGCAAGGTTCCAGCCGGTCACATTTTCTTGGGTTGGAACATTTCAAGCCATGTGTTGAAAAAAAACAACAGCCCCGGAACTTCCGTCCAGGGGCCGTTTTCTTGCCATTTTCGTTGGTTTTACGGCCTAAAAGGGCGATTCCGGCCCGATTTTCAGGAAACGATTACCTTCGTCCCAACATCCACGCGCTCATAAAGGTCCATTACATCCTCATTGCGCATTCTGATGCAACCGGACGAAACAGCCTTTCCAATCGTCCAGGGCTGGTTCGTGCCATGAACACGATAAAGCGTGGAACCGAGATAAAGCGCCCGTGCACCAAGCGGATTTTCAGGCCCGCCTTCCATATAGCTCGGCAGGATCCGTCCCTTTTTCTTTTCGCGGGCGATCATCTGGGCCGGCGGACGCCAGGACGGCCATTCCGCCATCCGGGTGACATTATGAGTACCGGCCCACTCAAAACCCGGCTTGCCGACGCCGACACCGTAACGCCGCGCCATGCCGTTGGCTTCGACCAGATAGAGAAACTTCTCATTGGTATCGATCACGATCGTTCCTGGCTGCTGTGATGTTTCATAGCGCACAATCTGTGGCTCAAACTTCGGATCGATCTGCCGCTTGGAGCGGGTTGGCGGAGCCAGAGGATCCTGCACGCGGGCATATTGGTTGGAATACCGGTTATACCGATTGTAGGAACGGCGCGCCTGATCATTGCCAAGAGGCGTTACACCCCAACGGGACGGAGCAGATGCGCGGCGTGGTTGAAACCACGGATGTGAGTAGGTTGGCACCGTTCTTTGTGCCTGCGGGCGTTGGTAGGTAGGTACGGTTCTTTGCGCCTGCGCGCGGTTGAGCGACGCAATGTAGGCGCGCGCCTGAGCTTGATTGCGCCTCAACTGCAATACCCACGGGCCTGAAATGTCAGGAGACAGGACAACCGCCCCCGGTGCTGCATAACGCCCTTGCTGGGCTTGCGCCTGGGCTGGCGAAAATGCCGGGGAATAAAGCTGGAAAAGTGCCAGGGAAATGGCAATTCCTGCCACCTGGAGGGATCTTGATTTCATGACGGACACCTTACAAATCGTCAAAATGAACACCGGATCATGCAAGCCGGAATCAATTCAAAGGATTGATCCACGAAACATGAGCCGCTCTCGCCGCACCTTCCGGCAAGAAGCGTGCAACAAAAATGCACCTTAATTATGAACGGTTTGGTGAACGATTGGGTAACCATTCCGTGTGTCTGCGAATATGGTAACCATTGCGTTTGCCAGGATGGTTATCAGCCGGTAAACGCATTTCAAATTCTGAACAATGTCAGGGTGATTATCGTACGCGTCTCTTCGCGTCCCGCAGAACATCGGGCAGCAAGCCCTGGACACTTTCACGCACTGCGCCATTTGCTATACGCTTGTCATAGAGCATGTTCAGGATCAGCTTGTCGAAGCGGGTGAAATTGGTGTGCTTGGTTCTGTCATTGAACATGCTTTCGCGCAATGACACATGCTCGTTAAGTGGGCCTAGACCCTGAAGGATTTCTTCGGCCTTGCACCGCTTGAACAGCGATTCACCTTCATCAGATACGATCACTGCATCTGAGCGTCTTATTCCCGCCCGTGAAAACACAGAGCGCACAAGGCATTTGCCCGGCGTATTTGCCGTTGGGCGGCGATAAACCTTTTGCCTTACGGTAGCGGTGTAGTCCTTGCGATCAACAACATAGACATGGAAATTTGCCCGCTCCGGGCGGTTGGTGACCTCGGCTTTCAAGCCGCGGATTGACCCATTGAGCGAGCGAATAAATCTTGTGACTTCGCGCTTCCGGTTCTTGCGAGACAGATTGTGGACATAGAACCTGACCGTACCGTTGAACTTGCGGATATAGTTGGATTGATAGCCAAAGGGCGAATATTCCGCGCCGAACATTGTCAGGTTGAAGCCCCTGATGATTTCTGCATCCGTTGCGGCATTGGCCGGCCGCCCGACACTTGATACCATGGCGGAAATCAGGAAAACCACCACGAATACAGAACAAAGTTGAGCAAGCTTTTTTACAATCATATTACCAGGGCAACTGCCAGAACGTTGTCAGTAGCGTGCATTCCACCGGATTGATTTAACTTTTTCCAGATGAAACAAGTTCCGGGCATCAGGGGTATAATGTCTATCAGCATTTGTTCGTCTGGCAATAAAAAAGTAACCCTGTTCGTAATCAGGGTAAACGTGGACACGAGCTAAACAGGGCAATATGGCCGAAGATCAGGAAAGCAACATTAAAAAAACCGGGCTGGTCACTGGTCCTGACGGCAAGGAACGCTGTTTTTGGGCCGGTACAAGTGAAGACTATATCC
>JBPCWJ010000466.1:0-16363 GCA_051009635.1 Rhizobiaceae bacterium | reverse complement strand
ATGGGGAAACAGTCCCGGCTCCTGAAAGACAACGCCGGTTTTTCGCCCATGAGGATCAAGATCAATTCCAGCTGCCGAGTCAAAAAGGACCCGGTCTCCAATAATGATCTTCCCTCTTGCAGGCTTCTCCAGACCGGCAATCATTCTTATCACGCTGGATTTTCCGGCACCCGATGGCCCGAACAAGGCCGTTACGCCCTGTCCCGCCTTAAACCGGACATCCAGGGGAAAAGTACCTGCATTTCCTGAAATATCGACCTCAATCATGACGGCGCTGCCTTTGACCAAGTATTCGATTTGAGAACCATTCAGATATCAGTACTGCAACTACCGAGATAGCCAGTGAAATGACAATCAGCACCAGGGCTGTCCTGTCACCCGCAGGGCTTTGCAGGAGCGAATAGACCGCCAACGAAAGCGTTCTCGTTTCACCCGGTATGTTGGAAACAAAGGTAATCGTTGCGCCGAACTCACCCAGCGCCTTTGCAAATCCCAGCACGGCACCGGCGATTATGCCGGGAACCGCCAAGGGCAGGCTGATGGTTGCAAAATTGACCAGCCGCCCTGCACCAAGTGTTGAAGCTATCGCAGGTAATTGCGGATCAATTGCTTCAAACGCCTGTCGAATGGGACGCATGACAAGCGGGAACGCCATGACACCCGCCGCAAGCGCTGCTCCTGTCCAACGAAATCCAAACTCGATACCAAAATGAGCCAGGAAACTGCCAATAGGCGCGGTTGGTCCAAACGAAACAAGCAAGATGTAGCCGGTAACAACCGGTGGCAATACAAGTGGAATATGAAACAGGGCGCTGACAAATGCCTTGCCCGCAAATCGGGTACGATGAAGCCACCACGCAACGGCAATTGCCAGCGGAACCACAACAATCATGGCGGCAAGCGACACCTTCAGCGACAACAGGACAATTCCTATGATCTGCCCGGTTTCCATCACTTTTCCAAATTGGGAGGAAGTGGAAACCCAAACTTCTGCATAACAGCCTGTGCCTTTGAACTGTGCAGAAACTGGAGGAAAGGTGCCGCCTCACCGGAACGGTCTTCGACCTGCCCCGCAGAATATACTATCGGCGGATGGGTATCTTCCCCAAATACATACGCGGCAGATAATGCAGGCTCAATCCGTGCATCGGAATCATACACGATTGCCGCGCCCACATCGCCACGCGCCGCCATCCTCATCGCAACACGGACATTTTCGGTAAAAACTGCATTTGAACGGACCCTGTTCCAAATTCCAAGGCTCTCCAGCGCCGCCCTTGCATAGCGGCCAGCAGGCACACTTTCTGGATCGGCCATGGCAAACCGTCCCCGCTCCAGTAACTGCCTGGCATCTTCCACGACATTTTCTGCATCGGGAACTGCAACAATGAGTTCGTTTCCTGCGATTTGCACAATGCTGGCTGCGCTGATTTTCCCTCTTTCGACGAGATATTCCATCCATTGAACGTCAGCAGAAACAAATAGGTCAGCAGGCGCTCCGGCTTCAATCTGCCGAGCAAGAACGGATGAACCCGCAGTCGAAAGAACAGCGTCACAATCACATTTGTTCTCATACAGGACGATAATCTCTTCCATGACATCCTGCATGCTCGCGGCCGCAAAGATTGTCAAATCCGGCTCTGCCCGAACCGAACCGCCTAACCCCAAAAACACGATTACAGCTAGTAAAAGTGACCTTGTAATACGGCGCGCGAGAAGCATCTTTTCCCTATGCTGGCCGTTTCAACGCAGCAGCTTCTCTCGCCAGGGTCTCTATTCCTTGCCAGTCTTCATCGTCCACCAGGTTTTTGGGTGCAACCCAGGACCCGCCGACACAAAGTACATTGGGAAGCGAAAGATAGTCACCGGCATTGGCCAATGAAATTCCACCGGTCGGACAAATCCTGAATCGCGGCAAGGGCGAAGATAGCGCCTTCAAATACGGTGCACCGCCGGCAAGTGAAGCCGGGAAAAATTTGACATGATGATAACCACGCTCACCCAGCTCCATCATCTCGCTTGCGGTAGCAGTTCCCGGCAGAAGCGGCAGTGGACCATCATCAGCTGCATCCAGTAATTTGGTTGATACTCCTGGGCTGACCATGAATTTGGCACCTGCCTTTTCTACCGCCTCGATCTGCGCTGGATCAAGAACAGTACCGGCACCGGGAATAGCACCATCCACTTCGGTAGAAATAGCGTCCAGACATTCCAGTGCACGTGCTGTTCGCAAGGTCACCTCGATTGCAGGCAAACCACCCGCGACAAGTGCCTTCGCCATTGGAACGGCTTTTTTCGGATCATCCACAATGACGACGGGAATCACCGGCGCCGCCTTCATCAGGATTTCAAGCTGACTTTGTTTTTCAATCTGATTTTTGTTCATGGCAATCACATACAAGAGCAGAATACGGAATGCAAAAGACATTTGCAGCTAGAGGGTTACGCCAGGCTGTTATCAGGTTCAACGGTTTACCAATTCCTGCCGGACTTTACCAAATGCAAGAACAGGGCTTTCGATTTATCTACATTCCTGCTAGATCGCTCCGCACCGGCAAACAGGCAGTGCGGAGGCAAACGTGTCGAAATCGGTAATGATCATAAACGGGCCGAACCTGAATATTCTGGGTGCGCGTGAACCGGAAAAATACGGTAATCAGACGCTTGCCGATATTGAGGCCGCCTGTGCCGAACATGGCAAGAAGCTGGGGATTGCGACGGAGTTCTTTCAGGACAATTCCGAGGGCGCCATCGTAACCGCCATTCAGGACACCTTTGGCAAACATGATGCGATTATCCTGAACGCCGGCGCCTACAGCCATACTTCCATTGCTATTCGGGATGCACTTTCTGCGGTCAACCTCCCGGTTTACGAAGTGCACATTACAAACATCCTTGCCCGGGAAGATTTTCGTCACCACTCCTATGTCTCGGAACTTGCCACTGGCGTTATCTGCGGTTTGGGAGGATTCGGATACCTGGTTGCCATGGATGCAATCGCCAGATCCTGACTCAGTCAATGGATGGCTGGCTAGACGCCGATTCGTCTGACTACCTGATCAGGACTGCCCGAAAATCATTCACATTGGTTCCGGTGGGCCCGGGCACAAACAAATCGCCTATCGCTGAAAATGCTGTCCACGCATCATTATTTGAAAGCATGGCTACCGGATCAAGCCCCTTGCTCCGCATTCGTTCAATAGTTGTCAGATCGGCAAATGCCCCGGCATTGTCTTCGGAACCGTCAATACCATCGGTATCCGCAGCCAAAGCATGAATTGAGACTGCACCATTCATGTTCGGGTCACTCTCGATACCGCAGGCAAAGGACAGCAGAAATTCCGTGTTTCGACCGCCTTTTCCATTACCTGACAGAGTTACCGTCGTCTCTCCCCCGGAAAGAATGACTACAGGCCGCTTGAAGGGTCTGTCACGCAGAACAATCTCCCTGGCAATTGCTGAGTGAACCTTCGCAACCTCACGGGCTTCACCCTCCACTGCATCAGACAAGATGACTGCCTCAATTCCATTTGATCTTGCATAACTAGCTGCTGCCTCCAGCGAAACAGCATTGGATGCAATCACAACGGTCTGACTGCCTGTTAATTTTGGATTATCGGGCTTGGGGCATTCCGCATCCTGACTATTCAGATGGTTCAATATGTTTGCCGGTAGATCAAGCTTGAACTGGTGAATATAGGAAAGCGCCTGTTCGCGGGTAGACCAGTCAGCAACCGTTGGACCAGAGGCAACTTGCGCCGGATCATCACCGGGGATATCCGAAACAATCAGGCTGACGACCTTTGCTGGAAAGGCTGCCGCTGCCAGCCTACCCCCCTTTATCTTCGATACATGTTTGCGAATGGCATTCATGACCTGGATCGGCGCCCCGCTGGCTAACAAGGCTTCATTGAGCGAAACTTCATCTTCGAATGTCAGCCCGTCAGCTGGCGCTGGCAGCAATGCCGATCCGCCCCCGCAAACCAGTGCAATCACAAGATCATCTGTCGAGAGGTCGGAGACAGCCTCCAGAAGCTTTCGGGAGGCCTCAAGACCATTCATGTCGGGCACAGGATGAGAAGCTTCGAGCACCTTGATTTGCCGGCAGGCTTCTCCAAAGCCATACCTTGTAACGACAACACCCTCCAGCGCTCCATCCCATAACCGCTCGAGAGCCGCGGCCATTTGTGCCGCACCTTTTCCCGCACCGATGACCACTGTCCTTCCCTTGGGTTTTGCCGGCAGATGAGCAGAGATACATTGATTAGGATCTGCCGCTGCAATTGCAGCATCGAACATTCCGGTCAAAAGACTTCTTGGTTCATTCATCAGCGGCCATTCCAAAGCGATACTCGGTTTCTTGCACATATTGCTCGCCGGGCCGCAACACAGCTTGCGGATAATAGGAACGATTGGGAGAATCCGGCCAGATCTGTGGCTCAAGGCAAAATCCGGCTCGCGAGCCATAGGGTTTCCCGATCAGTCCCGGCACCGGCGTTTCCAGCTTGTTTGCATCATAAAACTGGACACCGGGCTCGGTGGATGAAACCACCATCTCAACATTGCTGGAATTACTTCTGACGCGCGCAATCTGCGTCAAGGCTCGTCTTTCACCCGCCGCGCAGAAATTGTGATCATATCGAACCAATTCGCCATTCTTGGTCATGCCGATTCTTCGCATCTTCCGAAAATCAAACTCGGTATCTTCCACCGGAGAAGGTTCTCCCAACGGGATTGCCTCCTCGTCAACCTCAAGGAAATAGTCAGCCTCTATCTCCATTTCATGATTCTGAATGTCACCCTCGCCAGCCAGATTGAAATAGCTGTGATGAGCAAGATTGACCAATGTCGGAGCATCGCAAACCGCTTCATAACGAATATGCAATCGCCCACCTTCTCGCAAAGAAAATGTCGCCTTTATTTCGCATTTACCCGGAAAACCCATCTCGCCATCTGGATCAATAATTTCCAGCACTGCACTATCGCCGGTAATCTCTGTAAATTTCCAATTTCGTACACCAAGGGAGTTCGACCCTCCATGTAAACAGTGTTTGCCAAGGAAATTCTGGTCACATTGATACTCATTGCCATCAAGGACAAATCGCCCATTGGCAATTCGGTTGGCATACCTGCCCGCAGTCGAGCCAAAGAAACGAGAATGCTCTGGATAATAGTCGAATTTCTCGAACCCCAGTACCAGGGGTTTTTCAAAACTTTCAAGACGCAGGTCCTGGACAACACAGCCCCAGGAAAGTAGGTTCATCGTAAGGCCGCCGCCAACCAGTGTGCAACGTTCAACGACATTGCCATCATCCGTGGTTCCAATTTGCTCGGTATCCATTTGACCTTCTCCGGCAACATGAAATCGACCTCGTTTGTCGACGTCATCCATCCATTACTGGCGATCAAGAAATTCCTGAAAATCAATCGCCTCACCGGTCATTACTGATTCTTCCGCAGCTTGACCCATTGCAACCGCCAGCATTCCGTCTTGCAGACTTACCGCAGGTTTCCCGCCATTCCTGACCATGTCAATAAAGCGCTGATGCTGAAAGAATGTTGATCCGTGATGGTCACCCGCTGCAAGAATGGAATGATCAACTTCCACCGTTTGCACATCAACGCGTTGATCTTCCCTATAGGCAATTTCCAGTTCCGCATGCCGCTCTTCTCCGCTTGCTGAAAATCTGGCCGGTCCGGGAACTCGTGCTTCAATGGACGCGGCATCTCCGATCGCCGTGACCCGCTCCTGCCAGGGAGCGCTTTCTGCAAACATGCACAATTCAATCAACGCCCTGACGCCATTGGCAAAATCCACAATCACATAGGCGTTGTCGAGTATGTCCGGCCTTGATCCGTCATAGACTTCATCGACATGGTTCACATCCATTCCCCCCGATGCATAGATACGCACCGGTTCGCTTTTAATGATTAGCCGCATCAAATCAAAGAAGTGACAGCACTTCTCCACCATCGTGCCGCCTGATTTTTCAGAGAACCGGTTCCAGTCTCCGAATTTTTCCAGGAACGGATAACGGTATTCACGGATTGAAAGCATCCGCAGGATGCCCGCCTCACCGTCCCTCAATGCTGAAATCAATTTTGTAACCGGCGCGATATACCGGTACTCCATCGCCACCCAGACCGGCGCATTATTCTTTCCAAATACTTCACTGACCGAGCGGCATTGATCCAGCGTTATGCATAGTGGTTTTTCCGCCAGAATGGGAAGGCCGCACCCCGATAATTCCCTCAATATCTCATGGTGGGTATGGTTTGGTGAGGCAATAACCAGTGCATCACATGAACCGCTTTTCAAAAGCTGCCCAATGCTGTCAAACGTCCGACAATCATTTCCCGCAATCTGAACTGCCTCATCCATGTTTTCGGCAATTGGATCGGTAAGCGCTGTAACCCTGGCGCCATCCAGAAGCTTGATATTGCGGATATGCTCACCGCCCATCATACCGCAACCAATGATCCCGTAATTGATTGTCATGGTTAGTTCATATCTCCAGAACCGGCAATTTCAGCGCCGCAGCTACCTGTCTCAACTCATCTGCATGGTCGCCATAGGCTAGCGCCATATGATGCTCAATACCGGCAGCAATCAAATTTTCCAACAACGCATCTGAACCATTGTCAAACCGGACAGTTCCTGAAGTACCTGTAAATGCTTTCGGCCGGGCAAGCATTTCCCCCGTTCCAATCACCATGAACCGCACCCCACGCGCCTGACTTATGCGTATGAAGGTCACCCGCCCCGGCTTCAGCGCAAACTCATATAGTAACGGCATCTTGCGATTGCTGTGTACGGTGGCAATTGGTTTTTCATCAGAGCCTGCCATGGAAACTGGAGCCTGCCCGCAATGCCAGACAATCGCCGTGTCATCATCAATATCAACATCAACCAGATCAGTCAGAAAAACCGGTGCGTGGGCCGTGCGTTGCAATACAATTTGGGTCAAGGCCCCATATACATCAGCTTCACAGGCACAGGGAATGCGTGCTTCGCCCATCATCGACACAGGTCCGCAGACTGCTCCGCCATATTCGGTAAAGGTTTCCGGCCAGCAGCGAATGGCAAAGGCATCATGCTTGCCATCCTGCCTGATCGCTTCCAGCGCAGATTTCAGCCGCAGGGATTTGTCCAGTTGTTCCTGGTCAACGTCATTAATTTCATCGAGTTCCAAGGAAGCTTTTTCCCGCGTCTCATTCACCGTCTGGCTATTGACGAGTTTCGCGCGTTCAAAAAGATCATCCAGCCCTAGCTCTTCAACTTCGATACCGGCAAATGATCTTAACTCATCGCTATTATATGCGCAGGTGTCAAAACCTTCCGGATGTTCGCCGATACGGCCTATCCTTGTCCCCTGCAGCGAACTGGCCACGGCCATCGCATCTGCTCCCACCCCGATATTGGTGGCGACCGGATAAACCGGTTGGACCGAATTTTTCCCATCCAGTAGTTTCAGGAGTTTGGACGACACATCCCCCGAAACGGGATCAGCATGCAGGTAGGAAAACTCCCGGCCGCGCAGACCAAGGGCATGGCTGGCCAGATTGAGACCGCAAAAGGAGTTCAGCCGAAGTCTACCGCCTAATCGAGGTTCAGGAACGGACCAGATCAACAGATCACCAGCAAACTCCTCACCAATTTCACAGATCATTGCAGCATCAGTGAAAGTCACCTGTAACACCAGGATAGCGTCGACACTTTTCGCTATCAACTCATCAAGGGCAATACGCGCGGCATCTGAATCCATGAGCAGTTTGCGGGGGCCGGTAAGTTTGACCTCAGTTTTGGCAAGCCTCTCATACATCGCCGATAACATCTCATTGGCAAATTCAACATCGAATGTCGGCCGTGCTAGCGCAAGAATTCCAATGATACGCGACATTGAAGCTAAAACCCCGCATATTGATGGCGGAAGGACGCGTCACCGGGGTGAATTACAGCACCTTCCGGACGATAAATTTCGTGATCCTTGAACGGCAATGCCTTTTCCCCGGTAAGTGCGTTGAGATCCCGCATATAGTCGAGCGCATCTCCCTGAAGTTCGCTTTTGATCACATCCCAATTAGGGAAATTGGAAAAGGCGTCCAGCCAGATCGCGCGTCCTGCCAGATATCCAGAAGCACCTGCCTGATAGGCATGGGTCATGATATTGCGAAAGGCATCCTTGTTCGCGCCAGCCGAAAGCATGACCCAGGGCCGCCCGGCAAGCCTGCCCATCTCATCGAATACCGCCTGAACCTTTTCCCAACCTTCATTTCCGACACCGGGAACCTTCGCTGCATTTACCGGGCTTTCCAGCTTGAAGACATCTACGCCATATTCCGGTTTTGCAAATTCAGCCACGCTTTCAAGAACATGGTCGGCATGTTTGCCGCTCATCTCGACATAGTCCCTTGTCTGGTCTTCATCTTCTGCCAGCGGATAAACCAATAGTTCAAACAGAAACGGGATATCGTATTGGGCACAGGCCTCACCAATGCGCCGGATAAACTCCTGCTGGCGGCGTTTGACGCTCTGCTTGGCATCAGGCCTGTACCAGGCCAGCACCTTCACCGCGTCTCCACCCATTCGCTTGATTTTTTCCACGGACCAGTCGTCGATTTCAGAGGAAATACGCCCACCATCTGATTCTTCAAACAGTGAATCCTCCAATGTAACTATCAGACCTTTTCCGGGATCAAGCCTGTCCAACCCGACCGGTATTGCATAATGGGGATCGAGCAGCATGGCCGTTGATTCAGATTGCAGGACTTCAATCAGCAGCGCCTTGAACCGCGCAACATCTTCAAAAGGTGCTTCGCTGGTCCCATAATGTTTGGCAATCGCATTCTTGATCGGTGGCCGCTGATCAACGGCCGTCATCTTGAAATGGCCATTGGCGTCGGCCATGCGCCGCATCCCCCACAGTTTTCCGGGGCTTAACTGCATGGTTGGTTTCCCTTCATGAATTGTTTGACGGCGTCACGATCCGGTGTTCCCAGACGGCCGCCCATTTTCGTGCATTTGATTGCGGCAACCGCATTTGCAAACCTGATTGCCTCTACCTCACTGGCGCCTTCTCCCAACTTCAAGGCAAAGGCACCATGCCAGACATCACCTGCTCCAAGAGTGTCCACGGCTTCAATTTCATAGGCCGGAATATTGCTGGCACGGCCGCCAGCCAGAATATCCACCCCATGCTCGCCATTTGTTACACACAGCCAGCCATCAATCTGTTGCGACGCAGCGGCCAGACCTGCCTTGGTCTCCTCCAGTCCGGTAAAGTCCTTCAGACCCTGTGCAGAAAAGGCAACATGACTTGCCAGTTGGAGCGCTTCACTGGAATCTTCCAAGGGTGCTTCCGCGTCCAACACACCCGGAATACCGGTCCTTTTTGCTGCTGCCATTGCCTTGGCCGCACCTTGGGGCCAGCGGGTATCGGCCAGAATGGCATCGAGACCTTCCGGAATGGCATCTTCCATCCAACGCGCATCCATGGAGAGGTTGTCATCGCGGAAATTCACGATTTGGCGCTCGCCTTCCCTGTTCAGATATACCGAGGAGAAAGAGGAGCGGCATCCGGGAAACCGCTTTACCAGATCACAGGAAACACCCTCACCCACAATATCGGCAACAATCATGTCCCCCACAGGATCATCCCCCAAACGCGAAGCGAGCAGAGCCTCACCACCTAAACGCGCCACTGCAACGGCAGCATTCGCGCCACATCCCCCACCGGTGATTGCGGCTTCATGTGTGCGATATTTCTCGGGCCGGTCTGGAAATTCCTCCAGCTGGAAAACGAAGTCGATGACCGCCACGCCTGTAACCAAGATTCGAGCCATGATCTGTGTTCAATCCACCTTGAGCCCGCTTGGCACTGATTCCGGCCGTCCTAACCGTCCAGAGGTTGATGCTTCCCCAGTTAACGCATTCAGGAAAGTTACGAGATCGGCAACTTCATTATCATCAAGACTGACAGGCGCAATATCTATTTTCGAAGCCAGGCGCGCCCGTTCGCGGCTGTCTTCAAAGGCAATGAAATCCGCCCGCGCCAACCACGAAACTTCCGGCAGTTTGACTTCCTCTGCCTGCCAGTTTGCAAATTCTTCGGCAGGATTAAGATGATGCCGGATCATATCTTCAAGCGTCTGGTAAGCGCCGTTATGACCATAGGGCCCTGTCAAGGCGACATTTCTAAGCTGCGGCGTCCTGAACCGATAGGCATCTTCCAGACTGTCAGTTTCTCCCAACCTCCCGACATCCCTAACATATGGATCGAAGCGCCTTGTACGTCCGGGGCCGAAATGCGGTAAAGCCAGCGCATGAAAATGCTGATCACTCATGAATTTACCGGAGTGGCATTCTGCACAACCGCCTTTTCCAAAAAATAGATTCATTCCGCTTAGCTGCGATTTACTCTGCGCGTCTTCATCTCCCTCGAGATACCGATCAAAGGCGCTGTCATGGGATTGCCATTCCAGACCGACAAAGGCACCAATCGCATTTGCAATTTGCGTAATCGTCACTTGTTCCGGGCTTGAAATTTCATTAAAGGCTTCGACAAACATCCGGCCATATTCCGGAATGATCCGCACCCGCTTGGCAACGATGGGCCAGACATAGTCAATCCTGTCATGGGCAGCACCGGCGATCTGGTTTTCCTTCGGATTGCCTGCCATCTCGAACTGCGCTGTCAACGGAAACAAGGCTTGTGCGGCCAGGATCCCGTCCAACCCCGGCGGCAGCCATTCTTCCGCGGGCGTGTTGAAGCCATTGTCGTAGTCGTCAGAGATACTCAGCCTGCCATCATGAAACAGGATGTCGATTTCCTTCGCACCGAGATTCCACAAGGCTGGTGAATTGCGAGGAATGCGCTTGGCAATCCGGTCCGATCCCGTCCCGGGATTTCTTTCCGGACCCAGACCGTTGCCCCCTTCACCAATTCCCAATGGTAGACCATCGCTACTGCCATGATCGTGATGATGGCAGGTTCCGCAGGAAATATTCCGGTTTCCCGACAGGATCGGATCATAAAAAAGCAATTGCCCGATCTTCGCCTTGGCCGGATCAAACTCGTTATAATCTTCCGCTGTTATCGGTTCGGGAAGTTTTGTTGAGATTCCAGCCGCATTAACTTGCAAACTACCCGCTAACAGGATCAAGATCGCTCCAGCTATCAAGGAGAGATGATGAAACGAAACCATTTCCGAATTCCGCTTCTTGCCCTTCCAATCGTCGCGCTGCTTCATTCGCCTGCATTCGGCGAGATCGAAAAGGCGCGGGACCTCATGGAGGAAAACCGGTTTGAGGAGGCCATGGAGGAATTGCTTCCAGCCGCCCGCTCCGGCAATGCGGATGCCGAAGAACTTATCGGCGTCATGTATGCAATGGGGCTTGGCGTCGAGCGTGATGATGTCCGGGCCTTTGACTGGTATCTGCGTTCCGCCATGAAAGGCCATCCCGGTGCCCAGTCCGGCGTCGGCTGGTACTACGAAATTGGCCGTGGCATGCCCGCGCCCGACCTTGTTCGCGCCTATGCCTGGTATGTTTTGTCGGCCATTGGTGGCGACCCCGATGCTGCAATATCGCAGGAAGAGGTAATCAAGAAAATGACGCCGGAGCAGATTGAAAAGGCCTTGATACTGGTTGAGGACTACCGCCACTGGCTCTATCCATTCCGGTGAGGGCACAAATACTGATAGCGAAGTACGAATTTTGATTTGAGCGGCATTTTGACATTTCCGGTATCTATTACTTGCTCGCCAATCACGAATAAACAAAAAAGGACGGCGGCGCTTGAACCGCCGCCCAGTTAAATCACTGCATGTCCGAGGCACGTGCCTTATCAATATCCGCCGAAACCGTATCCACGGTCGACGTCAGGGCGTTGAAAGATTCTTCACCGCCATCGATATTGGACTTGAACCAGTCATAGACCGGTGCTGCAGCTTCCTGGAAGGCCGCTTTTTCTTCCGGTGTTGGTACATAAAGATCACCGCCGCCAGCTACGAAATCCTGATATGCCTGGATTGATTTGCGCTTGGGCGAGGCAAAGGTAGCCTGCTGCAACGCATGGAACCCATCAATAACGACACGCTGCAAATCTGGCGGCAATGACATGAACTTCTCATTATTCATGAACCAAAGCGCACCCATATAGGCATGACCGTCAAGGGTTACATATTTCAAACCGGCATCCGGGAATTTCATACCCATAATATCGGTGATACCGTTCTTCGATCCCTCGACCACACCAGTCTGGAAGGAAGTAAACAGTTCCGGCCAGGGGATAGGTGTGGGAGAGGCACCAAGTGCCTTCACCAGTTCCTGCGGCAGATCGGCAACCACTGTCCGGATCTTCAATCCGTCAAGATCACCCGGGTTCTGGACACGCCGTTTGGTATTTGCAAAATTGCGCCACCCACCGGTATTGCCGATTGTCATAAGGCGAATTGCACCCTGGGAATCTTCCTGAACCTTTTCCTTCATGAGGTTCATGAACTCGCTGCCATTTTGCATGACACCTTCAGCAATGCGGTCATCAGCCATCAAATATGGAAGATCGAGAACCTGCACATAAGGGAAGATGCCTGCAGCACCCGAAGATGTCAGGATGACGACGTCGATTGACCCGTCAGCCACGCCCTGGGCACACTCGGTGCCGTTGGAGCACAATTGCGTACCCATGAAGATTTCGACTTCAATTTTGCCGTTTGAGGCATTCTCGATATAGTTCTTGAAAACAACCAGACCGTCATAGTCTTCATCGTTTTCATTGGAGTTGGCGGTTGCGCGCAGTTTGAAATCTGCGGCAGCCGCTGCCAATGGTGCACCGGCCACCATGGCCGACACCATCAGTGCTTGTAGCGTTTTCTTTAACATTATTTCCTCCCGTTCAAAGTTTCTGGTTGTTTAGTCTGCAAACCCGGCCAAACGCGGGATCGTCATTGAGAATACCGGGAAATAAGTAATCAGGAAGATCACGAGAACCTCCACGGCGAGAAATGGCAATATTGCCTTGGCAATCGTTTCGACCCGTTCCCCCGACACAGACGAGGCGACAAACAGCACCAATCCCATAGGTGGCGTTGCCAGCCCCACGGTCAAGTTAACACTCATGATTATGGCAAAATGTATCGAATCGACGCCCATTTCGACGAAAATCGGTCCCAGGATAGGTCCCAGAATTATGATTGCCGGGCCGGCATCCAGAAACATGCCGACGATAAACAGCAATATGTTGATCAGAAATAGCAGGATCAGCGGGTTTTCTGACAGGCTCAGGATGAACTCAGCCAGGATTTGCGGCGCATAGGATAGCGATACCACCGTCTTGAAGGCCATCGCCGCGCCAACCAGCAAGAGGACAACCGCAGAAGTCAGGGCCGCGCGCTTAAGGATTCCCGGAACTTCGTTTACCGAAAGCGTGCGCAAGACGAAGAACCCGATGATCAGCGAATAAAACACGGCGACCGCAGCAGCTTCGGTTGGCGTGAAGACGCCCAACAGGATACCACCCAGAATAAGGATCGGTGTTTGGAGCGGTACAACGGCACGCTTCGTTACCATGCGGAAATCCGGGTCGATACGGCCGCGCATGGCAATCAGGAAGAAATGAACGGCAACAACGGATACAGCAAATGTAGTCCACAATATCCAGGGTTCAGTAGCAGTTGCGTCTCCCGTGCCGTCTGTTGAAGCACCCATGCCGAGCGCTCCGGTAAACACTGCATAGACAACCCAGCCCAGATTCAACCGCAGCAGGATCAAGGAAAACCAGTATTCGGATTTTGATATCGTCTGACCCTTGTGGACAATCCGCTCCGCCTTGGGCAGATCATATCGATTGGCCAGCATTTTCACGACCAGCATCAATCCGACGCCAACCATGACACCGGGCACAATTCCCGCCATGAACAGTGCAGCAACGCTCTCGCCCATCACATAGGCATAGATAATCATGATGCCGGAAGGCGGAATGATCGGCCCGATAACCGAAGAAGCCGCGGTTACGGCAGCAGCAAATTTTCTCGTATATCCCTGCTTTTCCATTGCCGGGATCAACATGGACCCCAACGCTGAAGTGTCAGCTACCGCCGACCCCGAAAGCCCGGCAAACAGCATCGAGGAAAGGATGTTCACATGGGCAAGACCGCCACGAAGATGTCCCATCAAGGCTTGTGAGAATTCCACCAGACGCGATGTTATTCCGCCCTTGTTCATCAATTCGCCGGCCAGCATGAAGAATGGAATTGCCATCAATGGGAAGCTGTCCATACCGTTATAGACATTGCGATACAGCAAGGTGATGTCTCGCGGCTGGTCCGCTAACCACAGCAACAGGCCGGGAGCAGCAAGCAGACCGAAAAAGACCGGCAGACCAATTGCCAGGAATAGAAGGAATAGGGGTAGGAACCAGATCAACATTTGCTCATTCCGCCATGACTTCTTCTTCACCCGGAGGTATCGGAGGCAAATCCTCCCCCTTGCCGAGCATGGTCAGGATTGAGCGCAGGATAAGCTCAATGTTCACAACCAGCATCAAGATGACACCGATCCACAGGGACAGAAACATCCAGGAGCGCGGCATACGGCACCATATGCCTTCGGCCGATTTGGTTCCGATCGCCTCACAAACACCATCACCAAAGTTGAATGGAACATACAGTGCTGCTGTATTGAACTTTCCACCGAAGCCCGTGACTTCTCCATAGCCGATGATCACTGCCCAATAGAGGACAATCGCGCTGACAAATAACAGGATAAGAGACAATATCGCGCCCACCCGCTCGGGCAATGCCAGCACCAGCATGTCAATCGCCACAAATCCACCACGGCGAAATGCGGTAGGCGCAATAAGCCCCGTCATCCACAGCATTAGAAAACGGGCCGCTTCATCCGGCCACGGCAATGCATTGTTCAGGACATAACGAAAGAAGACCTGGATCAGGATCGCCAGTACCATCAAGGCCAGCGCCACCCAGGCGATATTTCTGCCTATGTGCAGAACCCAACCGTTCAGTCCGGACAGAATTCTCGTTAAGTTTGTTAAGGCGCCGACCATGTCCTCCCGCCCGGCAAAATGTACCGTCTTGACCCGGTACCCTCCCTTTACCGCCAAATGCGGTTAGATCACGTATCACCAAACAGGCCCGCTTCAGTAGATTGCAAGGCCGGGGAAACGAAACAAAACGAATGTGATACGAAACCCCTCGTCTGTCAATAGGTCCGCGCACTTATTCCGTGAGTCAGTTTCAATTAGATACTGGTTTCAATCAATGTGATTTCGGATTTTTCGCAGATATAGCGGACTTCCTTGCTACTACAATAATCCGTAACGAAGAAATCCACTTCCTGAATTCCGGCTATGCGTACAGATGCCGTTCTTTCAAATTTCGTGGAATCCGCAGCCAGGACGATATTACGGGCACTTGCCATAATTGCCTGCGCGACCTTTACTTGCCGGAAGTCAAAATCAAGCAGGGAGCCGTCAGCGTCGATCGCAGACACGCCGATAATTGCAAAATCAACTTTGAACTGCCGGACAAAGTCGACTGCCGCCTCACCAATAATTGCTCCGTCGCTACTTCGTACCACCCCGCCAGCGATAATAACCTCCAAACCGGAGTTTACCCTTAACCTATTGGCAACATTAACATTATCTGCAATTACCATAAGATTTTTATGGGTTCGAAGATGATGGCCAACAGCCTCCGTGGTGGTGCCAACATTGAGAAATATGGACGAATTATCAGGAATCAGGCCAGCAACTGATTTACCGATTGCATCTTTTTCTGCATGTGCCAGTAGGCGGCGTTTTTCATATTCAAGATTGACAACACCCGATGGAAGCATGGCGCCACCATGAAAGCGCATAATCTGATTGCGCCTCGACAGTGCCTCCAGATCCTTGCGAATAGTCTGTGAAGATACTGAAAAACGGTCCACTAAATCGTCTACCGTTACCCGCCCATGACGGCGCACGAGCTTCAAAATTTCAGTATGTCGCGGGCTCATAAGCATGGTGGGATTGCGACGTCTTTCGCTCAAACAATGTACCAGGAAACAGGTACAACAGGTTTCGTTTTATATCAAAATAATACGAAACGAAACCAATATCCACCAATTATCTTAATGTTTCAGAATTCAATTACCGGCAATCCGCTCAAGAAATTGCGAATATTCCTTCGACTTCCACACTGGCATTCAATGGCAGACTTGCCACACCAACCGCTGCCCGCGCATGGGCGCCCTTGTCTTCAAAGATGGAACCGATCAATTCCGATGCTCCATTGGCAACCTGCGGCTGATCAGTGAAATCAGGCACTGAAGCAACAAACACACCAAGCCTCACACATCGCA
>JBPCWJ010000465.1:0-19764 GCA_051009635.1 Rhizobiaceae bacterium | reverse complement strand
GGGTAACAACACCGATATCGATTTCTTCAGCTTCCAGTATCGGACCCTGCTCGATATGCAATTCGAAAAATGCGTGCATCTTTCGGTCGCCGGTCTTTTCCTCGCCTTTCCAGCCGATCCGCTCGAGTTCATCGCCGAATTTCAGGCCCTCTGCATCCTCGTGTTGATAGATGTCGTCCTGATCAAGCACACCGGCAAACACACCCGAAGCCATCATCGCCGGGGCAAATCTGGTCCCCTCCTCATTGGTCCAGTTTGTTACCACGATCGGATGTTTGGTCTTGATGTCGAGATCGTTGAGGGTGCGGATAATCTCCAGCCCGCCAAGAACGCCAAGCACGCCGTCATAACGGCCGCCGGTCGGCTGCGTATCAAGATGCGAGCCGACATAGACGGGCAGGGCATCGGGGTCTGTGCCCTCGCGCCGCATGAACATGGTGCCCATCTGATCGACACCCATGGTCAGCCCTGCATCCTCGCACCATTTCTGGAACAGTTTCCTGCCCTCGCCATCTTCATCAGTAACGGTCTGGCGATTATTTCCGCCGGCAATTCCAGGGCCGATTTCAGCCATCTCGTGAATGGAATCCCAAAGCCGGTCGCCATTGATCTTGAGATTTTCGCCCGGTGCAGCCATTAATATTTCCTCTTATTCATAATCCAGATAAGGCATCGTTATATTGTCCGGTAAGGTTCACGCGACCTCATCAAGTGTTTCACGGATCGTTGATACAAGCTGATCGATATGTTCCTTCTCGATAATCAGCGGTGGCGACAAGGCAATAATATCGCCGGTCGTGCGGATCAGGCAGCCCTTCTCATAGGCTCGCACAAAGGCTGAGAAGGCACGCTTTGTCGGTTGACCATCAATCGGTTCCAGTTCAATTGCGCCGATCAATCCAATATTGCGGATATCGATTACATATTTGGCATCCTTGAGTGAATGCAGCGCATCTTCCCAATAGGGCGCCAATTCAGCGGCACGCTCAAACAGACCCTCTTCGCGATAGGTTTCCAGCGTTGCCAATGCAGTGGCGCAAGAGATCGGATTTCCCGAATAGGTATAGCCGTGGAAAAACTCGATCATATGTTCAGGGCCCTGCATGAAGGCGTCATGAATTTCGTTTTTAACAAACACCGCACCCATGGGTATGACACCATTGGTCAATCCTTTGGCGGTGGTGATCATGTCCGGTATGACATCAAAATATTCTGCGGCAAAAGAAGCACCGAGACGGCCATAGCCGGTAATCACCTCGTCAAAGATCAGCAATATTCCATGCTTGTCGCATATTTCGCGCAGACGCTTCAGATAGCCCTTGGGCGGAATGAGAACACCGGTCGACCCCGCTACTGGCTCCACAATCACGGCCGCGATTGTTGAAGGATCATGCAATCCACAGAGACGTTCGAGATCATCGGCAAGATCTGCGCCGTACTCCGGTTCGCCACGCGTTAATTTGTTCTTGTCGGGCAGATGGGTATGGCGCAAATGATCGACACCGGTCAGAAGCGTACCGAACATCTTCCGGTTTGGAACGATCCCGCCTACAGAAATTCCACCGAAATTCACGCCGTGATAGCCGCGTTCGCGCCCGATCAGCCGAAATCGTGCACCATCACCTTTGACGCGGTGGTAGGCCAATGCCGTCTTCAGCGCGGTTTCCACCGATTCCGAGCCCGAATTGGTGAACATCACATGGTCCAGGCCATCCGGCGAAATTTCCGAAAGCCTGTTGGCCAGTTCGAATGCCTTGGGATGGCCCATCTGGAACGCCGGTGCATAGTCGAGTTCGCCAGCCTGGTGTGCGATCGCTTCGGTAATTTTAGGCCGGCAATGTCCGGCATTAACGCACCACAGGCCCGCAGTACCGTCCAGCACCTGCCTGCCATCGGAAGTGGTGTAGTGCATATCCTTGGAGGCAACGAACAGCCTGGGATCTTTCTTGAACTGCCTGTTGGCCGTAAACGGCATCCAGAACGCTCGTAAATCATTGGGCGTAACATTCAGCCTATTGGACATGACTTAATCTCCTCCCGCGTCCCGGGTTCCGCCTTTTGGGTTTAGCCGCTTGAAATTGGGTATTCCGGAATTCTTCCTCTGTGATCGGGAAATTGTCTACCGCCGAATTTGCAAACAGGCTTTCATTTTTTTTACCGATTGGTAAAGATTACAGTTTCCCGGCATTCACTCAAGCTGAATCTGACCGGGTGGAACGAAAATTTTGCCGATTGACAGATTTTTATCGGGAATTGGCAATTTGGTGAAACCAAAACCGATTTTGGAGTTGCAATATTGACATCAAGAGCCTCCAAAACGCAGCGCCGTACGCGTATTCAGCGTACAAATGAGCAGCGGATCCTAGACGCCGCGCTGGATGTTTTTTCAACACATGGGTTTCGTGGTTCCACACTCGATCAGATCGCTGAAGCCGCTGGCATGTCAAAGCCCAATCTACTTTATTATTTCCGTACGAAAGAGGCGATTCATGTCGAACTGATCAGCCGATTGATGGAGAAGTGGCTTGATCCCCTGCAAGCGATGGACGAAGCGGGTGATCCAGTGCAGGAAATCCGGCAATACATTTTCCGCAAGCTCGAAATGGCACGGGATTATCCACGCGAAAGCCGCTTGTTTGCCAATGAAATTCTGCAGGGTGCACCTCGCGTCACGGATGTGCTGAAAGGCCCTCTCAAGCAGCTTGTCGATGACAAGGCCAAGATCATCAAGGACTGGATGTCTCAGGGAAAACTAAGGCCTTGCGATCCTCATCACCTGATCTTTTCAATCTGGGCAACCACGCAGCATTATGCGGATTTCGACGTCCAGGTTCGCGCGGTTCTTGGATCAGACAAAAGCGGGGCAGGACGGTTTGACGATGCAGCGCGGTTTCTGGACTTCCTGTTTTTCGACGGTCTGAAATCAAACGGGCAATCCGGAAATAGATCCAACTCATGAACGAGTCCGAGTTGTCCACTCGCTGGTCTGAAGTCGCGCGATCAGGACATCTGGGACAGATCATTCTCCTTTCCTTCGGTGTCTGGCTCCATGCTGCAGACGAATTGATGGTGTCCACCGTCACGCCAGCCATGACCGCAGAAATCGGTGGGGAGCTATATATTGCCTGGCTCATTGCATTATATGAGGTCGGGTCAATCCTGGCAGGTGCCACCAGCGTATTGTTTATCCTGACAATCGGAGTCAGGCGCTCCATGACCATGGCTGCCTTTATCTATTTCGCCGGATGTCTGGTAAGCGGTTTCAGTCCGTCAATGCCAATCATGCTTGCTGGCAGATTGATGCAGGGGTTGGGCGGTGGCGCGATGATCGCCATTTCCTTTGCTGCTGTCCATCAGATCATTCCGCCGCACCTGACCACGCGGGTTTATGCGCTCATTTCAGTGGTGTGGGGCGTCTCGGCCTTTGCCGGCCCATTGATCGGAGCATTGTTTTCCGATGCCGGGCACTGGCGAAGCGCTTTTTTCTTCTATGCATTGCAGGCGGCAGTCTTTGGCCTGTTTGCCTGGCTCAGACTGCATGAAGCCAGACATACGGATGAAACGGGGTCATTTTCCGGTGCCATGATTATAAGGCTTTTGATCAAGATCACGATCCTGGCAGCTGGTGTTTTGTGTATCGCAACATCTGGAACGGTGGATTCGGTTGTCTTGGCTATGGCCCTGATTGTAGCCGGGATCGCGGGCATCGGTATGTTTGTCTTTCTCGATGGGAAAGAGGAAAAAAACCGGATGCTGCCCCGCAATGCCTGGAATCCCCGTTTCGCTCAAGGGTCGGTACTGGTCATCGTGCTGTTTCTGACCGCTGCCACAGCAGGCCTGATAACCTATGGTCCATTAATACTCGCCCGGCTGCATGGTCTGGATGCGGTTGATATTGCTCTTGTGCTGATTTTCGAATCTGTCGGCTGGTCGATTGTGGCCATATCACTGTCAGGCATTGCGCTGCGCTATTATCGGATCCTGATATTTAGTGGTTTTTCTGCCGTGACAATGGGCGTGGTCGTGCTCTGGCTGGCAATGGTGCCAGGGCCGGTCTGGCTGATTACCTTTGGTGCATTTCTTCTGGGTGGCGGATTTGGTGCTGCCTGGCCATATCTGGTTCAACGTGCAACGAGTTTGGCCGAAGCGGTAGACACGGATAGGGTTGCAACCGCACTTCCCACCGTACAGCGGCTTGGTTTTGCTCTGGGAGCTTCCATTACCGGCATCGTTGCCAATTCGTCGGGTTTTGTGCAGGCGCAATCGACCGGCGAAATTGCATATTCCGCCTATTGGATATTCGGATTGCTTATTATTCCGGCACTGGCAGGCATGGCAGGCGTCATCCGGTTTTTGTATTTGGCAGATAAGCAAGATGCCAATTGACATAAATCGAGAGTGGATATCTGATAGGTCTTAAGGAGCAATTACCCCACCTGCCAAGGGGCAGGTCCGATTACAATAAAGATAATGAACGGGAGAAGTTGATAATGTCACGACTATTGGGAACTGCCGCAGTTATGGCGCTGCTGACCGGAGCTTCATCCGGTGTCGCGAATGCCGATTATACGCTTACAATTTTGCATACCAATGATTTCCATGCTCGTTTCGAGCCGATCAACAAATACGATTCCGGCTGCAAGAAAGAGGACAATGTCGAGGGAAAATGCTTTGGTGGTACCGCCCGGCTTGTTACAGCGATTGGCGATGCGCGGGCAAGGTCCAACAATTCCATTCTTGTGGACGGTGGCGACCAATTCCAGGGCACGCTTTTCTACACATATTACAAGGGCAAACTTGCAGCCGAGATGATGAATAAGCTTGGCTATGATGCAATGACGGTCGGCAATCATGAATTTGATGACGGACCTGAAGTACTCCGTGGATTTGTCGAATCCGTCAAGTTCCCTGTATTAATGTCAAATGCCGACATTTCCAAAGAAAAGGAACTTGACGGCAAGATACTGAAATCAGTTGTCCTGGAGCGCGGTGGCGAAAAGCTTGGTTTGATCGGATTGACTCCACAAAACAATCCGGAAATTACAAGCTCCGGGCCCAATATTGTCTTTACTGATCCATCAAGTGCAGTACAGGATGAAGTCGACAAGTTCACTGCGGATGGCATTAACAAGATTATCGTCCTGTCTCATTCGGGTTATGGAACGGATCTGGAAGTCGCCAAGAAAACCAAGGGTGTGGACGTGATCGTTGGAGGGCATACCAACACGCTGCTTTCCAACACATCCGACCGCGCGGCCGGCCCCTATCCGACCATGGTTGGAGACACTGCCATTGTTCAGGCGTATGCCTATGGGAAGTTTCTGGGTGAATTGAATGTGACCTTTGATGATGAAGGCAAGCTCGTGGAAGCCAAGGGCGAGCCTCTAATCATCGATTCTTCAATCAGCGAAGATGCAGCAACTGTCGCACGCATCGTCGAGGCGGCAAAACCGCTTGAGAAAATCCGCAACAAGGTGGTGGCAGAGACCAAGGAGCCTATTTCCGGAGCTCGTGAGGATTGCCGCTTCGGCGAATGCACAATGGGTAACCTTGTTGCCGATGCCATGCTGGATCGGGTTAAGGATCAGGGTATTCTAATAGCAATCCAGAATGGTGGTGGTTTGCGGGCTTCCATTGATGCCGGTGAAATTACCATGGGCGAGGTTCTGACCGTTTTGCCCTTCCAGAACACGCTTTCGACCTTTCAGGTTAAGGGTTCAACCATTATCGCTGCGCTTGAAAATGGTGTCAGCGACATTGACGATGGCGGCGGGCGATTCCCGCAGGTCGCCGGATTGAGGTTTGCCTGGAATCCGGAAGCTGAAGTTGGAAAACGGATCGAGACAGTAGAAGTCATGGCTGACGGGGCCTGGAAGGCAATTGAACCGGAAGTAGCCTATGGCGTGGTATCCAACAACTTCATCCGCAATGGCGGAGATGGCTACAAGATGTTCAATACCGAATCCATGAATGCGTATGATTTTGGTCCGGATCTGGCTGATGTAACGGCCGAGTTTCTTGCAAAATCCGGCCCCTACAAACCCTATACGGATGGACGCATAGCCGAGAAATAATCTCCTGTTGCTGTGTGTAAATTATGAACCCGCCGGTGACCAATCGGCGGGTTTTTCTTGCCGGAATTTACATTTACCCGTCCGGAGAAAAAGCCATAACCACCAGCGCACCGCCGATTACTGCGGCTCCGGCGAACATCTGAATCGAAGCCCAGCCATGACCGGAAAAGCCCTCGATAAGAATGATGAATGCAGGTGTCAGGTAACCGTAGGAAAGCACTTTCGAGGCAGGCAGACGAAGTGAAGCAAACTGGAGCAGGAAGAAGGTTCCTGCAGTCGTGAACACAGCGAGATAGGCAATAGCCCACCAGACAATGGCTGGCAATTGAACAAAATCGGTTTGAACCAACTGGCCAAAACTAAACAAAAATATCCAGATGGTCGTTGCAGCAAGTGTCCATACCGTAAATATTATGACCGGTTCTGTGTTCCTGAATTTTCTTACGAAAGGCACATAGGCGGCATGGGCAGCACAGCCAATGGCAAAGATTGCCTCCCCCGGTCCAATGTCGAATGACAGGATTGCGTTGAAATCAGCACGGAAAATCAACCAGATGGCTCCACATGCGCCAATGCATGATGAAATCAGGACAATTGGCCTTGTGCGCTGACCAAGGATGATCCAGCCAAATCCAGCCGTCATCAATGGCATCAAGGTAAAAACTGCCCCCGTCGGCACCGGCTCTGAAATCCGCAATGCGACAAACATCAAGATGAAATAAGTGGCCATCAGCCCGCCAAGGATGGCATAGCGCCAGATGGCTGTTGGCCGTTTCAAACCACCAGGCAACAAAAACCAGGCGATCCCGGCCATGAGCGCGGTCGCCAGCGCAAATCGAATTGCATTAAGCGCAGCAGGACCAATAAATGGGGCTGCCTTGTGACCGAGTGAAAATGATCCAGCAATCAAGGCTGCAAACAGCAGCATGGCTAAATGGCCAAGCAGTTTGTCGCGACCGGTAGCAAATACATTGGCAGGCTCATTGGCCGCAGATTGCTGAGACATTTTTTTCAGTTATTGACCAATTAGTGTTCAGGCGGAATTCCGGTTGGACACCGGAATTCCGCCTGACTCCCATGCCCGGGAGGACTGCAGGGAGTGTTTCTTTATCCGCAAGCTATCCCGGTTTACTCAGCCGCCTCCCCAACAGCAGGGTTATTGGGATGTTGTGTCCAGTTTGTATATTCCGCATCGACTTTCTCGCCGGTACGCTGATCTATCTCACCGGCTGCAAGCGGCTCCATGGTTATGCAGCCATCGACGGGGCATACATTCACGCAGAGGTTACAGCCGACGCATTCTTCATCGATAACCTCAAAGCGGCGCTCGCCATCCACAAATTGGGTGATTGCCTGATGTGAAGTATCCTCGCAGGCTATGTGGTACCGACCGCATGAAATGCACAATTCCTGATCGATTTTTGCCTTGGTGACGTAATTCAGGTTCAGATATTGCCAATCGGTGACATTGGGCGTTGCCTTGCCGATTACGTCATCGAGCGTTGCATGGCCTTTTTCATCCATCCAGTTTTGCAGGCCGGAAATCATTTCCTCGACAATGCGGAAACCATAGGTCATCGCCGCGGTGCAGACCTGAACATTACCCGCACCAAGCGCCATGAACTCTGCTGCATCGCGCCATGTGGTAATGCCGCCAATGCCGGATATCGGCAGGCCGCGTGTTTCCTCATCGCGTGCAATTTCTGCTACCATATTCAGCGCGATCGGTTTGACTGCCGGTCCGCAATACCCACCATGCGACCCTTTACCGTCGATGGATGGCTCCGGTGAAAAGCTGTCCAGGTCAACGGACGTAATTGAGGACACGGTGTTGATCAGCGAAACAGCATCCGCTCCACCTGCATTTGCTGCACGGGCAGGGTAGCGGACATCGGTTATATTGGGAGTCAGTTTGACAATTACCGGCATCCGGGTTGCTGCCTTGCACCACAGTGTAACCATTTCAATATATTCAGGAACCTGACCTACTGCCGAACCCATGCCGCGCTCGCTCATGCCATGCGGGCAGCCAAAGTTGAGTTCAATCCCATCAGCACCCGTCTCCTCCACAAGAGGCAGGATGGTGTTCCAGGCATTTTCCTCGCAGGGCACCATGATAGAAACAACCACGGCGCGATCCGGCCAATCCCGTTTGACCTGCTTGATCTCCTGCAGGTTTATCTGAAGGTCACGGTCAGTAATCAGCTCGATATTATTGAGGCCGATCAGCCTTCTATCCGGACCCCAGATCGCTCCATATCGCGGACCGTTGACATTGACGATCGGCGGCCCGGCTTCTCCAAGTGTTTTCCAGACCACGCCTCCCCAACCGGCCTTGAAGGCACGTTCCACATTATATGCCTTGTCTGTCGGAGGGGCAGATGCCAGCCAGAATGGATTTGGTGACTTGATCCCAACAAATTCATTTCGAATATCGGCCATTTACACCTCCTCGCGAGAACATGTCCCGCAAATTGCTGCGCCCGGTTATCTCCGGCCGCAAAAATCAAATTTTCTCACCGGCTTTACTTGCTCAGATTCCGGTGGATTGCCTCGGCAGCATCCCGTCCCTGGGCAACAGCGGTCACGGTGAGATCATCACCGGCATTGACGCAATCCCCTCCTGCCCAAAGCCCGGAAATTGATGTGGCACCATCACTATCGACCATGATGCGTCCGTTCTCCAACTCCAGGGATGCAGAAGATCCATTCAATGCAGCCGGTACGAATTGCTGGCCAATTGCTTTGAATATCTGGTCGCATTCAATTCGGACTTTCCTGCCGTTCCGATTGAAAACCATGGCTTCAACATGTTCGTCCTCAACAATGATTTCCGACGGCTGCATGTTGTAGCGGATGGTCACCCCGCGATTTTTTGCAATTTCCTGTTCATATTCGGAGGCTTTCATCCGCTCGACCGGACCTCGATAGCAAATCGTGACTTCCTCCGCCCCCAAACCCTTTGCCTGGACAGCGGCATCTATTGCGGTCATCCCTCCGCCAATAACCACCACACGTTCACCAACCGGAACCTTGGAAAGATCCTTGCTCTGGCGCAGGTCTGCAATCCAGTCGACTGCGTCGTCAACGCCCTTTGCGTCCTCAAGCTCCATGTCAAGCCGGTTAACGGCATCGAGACCAAGACCGAGGAACACAGCATCAAACTCATCCAGAAGCTCGCCCAGATGAATGTCGCGTCCAAGTTCCTTGTCATACTTGATATCAATGCCACCAATGGCGGTAACATAGTCAACTTCTTTCTGGGCGAAATCATCCACGGTCTTGTAGGCAGCAATACCAAATTCGTTCAGACCACCGGCCTTGCTGCGGGCTTCGAAGATCACGCTGTCATGTCCGTGAACTGCCAGTCTGTGAGCACAGGCCAGCCCTGCTGGTCCGCCGCCAACAATAGCGATCTTCTTCCCGCTATTGGGTGCTCGCTCATAAAACCGGGCATTCTCTGCCATTGCCGCATCAGTTGCATAGCGTTGCAGCAAACCGATTTTTACCGGTTTTCCCTCGGCAATTTCGCGAACGCAGACTTCTTCACAAAGTGTTTCTGTCGGGCAGACGCGGGCGCATATTCCACCCAATATATTCTGGTCAAAGATTGTCTTTGCAGAGCCTAGCGGATTATCCGATGCAATATGTCGGATGAACATCGGAATATCGATTTCGGTGGGGCAGGCATTCATGCAAGGCGCGTCGTAACAGAAATAGCACCTTTCGGCTTCAACAGCCGCCTCATGGGCATCCAGCGGTGGATGAAGGTCGCTGAAGTTTTCCAGATAGTCATCTGCATCCAGTCTGGAAGCTGCAATGCCCGGTTTATCGCCGCCCTGGCCCATTCAACGCTCCTCTTGGTGTCCACGATTGCGTTTCAATGCGTAATCGAATTATCGGGGAAAATCGTAGCGCGAACTGAAATTTTTATCAATTGGTAAAATTTTGGGCGATTACTGTTTCTGGTCCGCGCTCCGGAAACTATCGATCAAGGCATCTGCGCTCTTTGCCAACAGGCTGGAATCGGTTCCAACACCGACAAACCGGTATCCCCAATCGATATATTGACGTGCCTGCGCCGGATCGCCGGTTACAATACCTGCGGGAACGCCAATCTTTTTCAGCCGTGAGGCAGTTGACTTGATGGCATCCTGTACTGGAGCCGCACCCATATCCCCAAGATGGCCAAGAGAGGCGGCAAGATCGGCAGGACCGACAAATACGCCATTAATCCCGTCAACCGAGGCAATTTCTTCCAACCGATCAAGCGCTTCTGCACTTTCGACCTGTACCATCAGGCAAATTTCCGAATTGGCCCTTGCTGTATATTCACGCACCCGGCCATAGGCGGTAGCACGCGTTGTACCGCCGATACCGCGAATTCCTTCTGGTGGATAACGTACCGCGCGAACAGCCGATATAGCCTCCTCCGCATTCTGGACAAACGGTATCAAGAGTGACTGAAGGCCCGCATCCAGCAACCGTTTGATCAGTACGAAATCATTCCAGGGCGGCCTTACAAGCACCGAAGAACTGCTAGCAGCCAGAACCTGCGCCTGGGCGATCACGGATAGTAATTCATTGGGACCATGTTCCATATCGAGCATTACCCAGTCAAATCCGCTTGCGGAGATCACTTCTGCCGAAGTTGTGCTGGCAAGATTGCTCCACAACCCGATCTGCAATTCTCCGGCAGCCAACTTCGATTTGAAATGATTGGCCGAAAGTTCCATAGTATTCTCCGTGGCTGTGTGCGTTATCAGGGCAGATCTTTTGCATCGCGAATTACGCTGGTGAAACGGGTCATGACTGTTAATTTGAACTGGAAAGTATTATGCACTCCAATTGGTAATTCCCGTCGCGGTTTTCGTAGATTGATTGAAGTTCGGAATTATCGCATTGAAAGGGCGCGATTGGAAAGAGCCTGATGAACGTACTGGAAACAAAAGAACGCCAGGACATCCATAATTCGGATGTACCATTGATCTGCAAATCATGCGAAGCCAGGCACAAGGGCATTTGCGGCGCGCTGTCTGCCGAACAGCTGACTTATCTTAGCAGACACACGACAAAGTCAGTGGTGGAAAAGGAGCATGAACTTTTCGCCTACGGGAACGATATTGAGAACTACTCAAACATATTGAGTGGCGTTGTGAAATTGACCAAATTGATGGCCGATGGCCGGCAACAGATTGTTGGTCTGCAATTTGCACCGGACTTCCTTGGCAGGCCGTTCAAGCGTCAATCCGATCTCAGCGCAGAAGCAGCAACAAATGTGAGGGTTTGCTCCTTCCCGAAATCGGTACTTGAAGAAATTATCCGGCAGGTTCCTGAAATGGAGCACAGATTATACGAACAGACCCTCAAGGAGCTGGACGAGGCGCGCGAGTGGATGTTGACACTCGGCAGAAAGACCGCTTCTGAGAAAGTCGCAAGTTTCCTGTATATGATCGCCGAGAATATCGATCCCGAAATGGAGAATGCCCGAGAATCCGTTCGTTTCGAACTTCCTCTCAAGAGAGCCGATATTGCGGATTTCCTTGGGTTGACAATCGAGACGGTCAGCCGCCAGCTTACAAAATTGCGGAAGGCGGGAATAATCGAGATCGAAAACAACAGGACCGTAATAATCCCGCATCTTCATATGCTCAGAAATGCATGTGAGACGGAAGGGTAACCTCAAATTGCCTTGGAATATCTGAACTGCGAATTTTTCAGATAGGCATCAAAGCGGCTTGCAACGATACGGGTGAAGGATTTCGCGCCGTATTTTACGTAGAACATTTCATCGTCGGCACCACATAATCCATCTGTATCTTCAGCGGCCAGCTTCTGCGCCACCTCAACATGAGGTAATGCCGATAACCCAAACCGGGTTTCCATGTCTGCAAAGGAGAAGTGGAAGTCACACATTAGCCGTTCAATAATATGGGCGCGGATCTTGTCATCTTCGCTCAGGATCAAGCCGCGCTTTGCAGGTAATTGACCTGATTTTACGCATTGTGAGTATTGGCCGGTTGGCACGATGTTCTGTACGTAACCCGTCTTCGTCTTGCCAATTGACGATGCGCCCAGACCAATCAGCAAACTGCAATTATCTGTAGTGTATCCTTGAAAGTTCCGCCTCAATTTCCCTTCCCGCGCATAACAGGCAAGCGCATCATCCGGTAGGGCAAAATGATCAATTCCAATTTCCTCATAACCTGCAGCGGATAATTGCGAGCCAGCCAGTCGCGCATGGCTATAGCGATCTGAGGTGCCAGGCAAATCCGCTTCATTGATAAGACGCTGATGTTTCTTGATCCAGGGAATATGGGCATATCCAAACAGGGCAACGCGATCGGGAGAAAGGCTGACAACCTTGTCAATTGTCTGTTCCAGCCGGTCGGCACTTTGTAATGGAAGGCCATAAAGCGCGTCGATATTGAGTGAATTTGCACCAATTCCACGTAATGCTGATACGACATCACGTGTCTGTTCAAAGGTTTGGGGGCGGTTTATTGCAGCCTGCACCTGCGGATCAAAATCCTGTACTCCGATACTGGCGCGGGTCAGACCCAGTTCCTTCAATCCGGCCAGCGCATTCTCATTAATGTCGCTGGGGTCAATTTCAACGCTGATTTCTGTATCTGCATCAAAATTGAAATTCTCATGGAGGGCATCGGAAATTCTCGCAAAGTCTTCCGAACGAACCATGCTCGGAGAGCCACCCCCCAAATGCAGCTGTGCCAAAATTGGTTTCGACGGCATTTTTTTGCCAATGATCCCGATTTCCTCGATCAAAGAATCGATATAGGCCTCGACCGGCTCATATTGCAGCGTGTGCTTGGTATGGCAGCCGCAAAACCAGCACAGGCGGTCACAAAACGGAATATGAACATAAACCGAAACCCTGTCCTCTGCAGAGAGCCCGGCGAGTGAGTTTTCAAGCAGCGCCCCGCCCAACCCGTCCTGGAAATGAGGCGCAGTAGGATAGCTCGTATAGCGTGGAACAGCATCGCCATATTTGGCAAGAATTTCGGCTGGAATAATATCTGTCATGATGTTTCACCGGTCAGTAAAGGTAGCAAGTGCTCCCGCTCAAAAGCCAAATGGCGGCGGAGGCCCTCAAAAAACCCTCGCAACATGTATGCGAGCGATTCGACATTGCATTTTTCAGGGTCGCTGATCAGTTCCTTGAGACGCTCTCCGAGTTCATCGGCATAGCTTTCATCCTCCCAATGCTCAAAACGCAGTCTTTCGATCGTACGAGCGATTTCGATATCGTTCTCGAAGGCATTATTGATAGCGGGATAAAGTGTCTTCTCCTCGAATTGATGCGCACGCTTGAGAACCGGCAGGATACAGCGGGCAAGAAGGACACATTCGCGGGTCTCAATACCTGCGGGCAGGGAATCGGCAAATTCCTCCAACCTGCCGCAGAGACTGGACTGCATCGAAATGTGCCAGGACAAGCGCTCGGCCAATTCTGCCAGGTCAGCACGAATTTGCGACGATCCAGACTTGCCCGAACTTGGTTTCATCTTCTAATATGGCCTTAACGCGAACCGGTCTGGTCTTGCATGTCGCTATGGCTCCAATTCTGAAATTGCAATCAATTCAAAATGACCCGATGATCGGTTTTACTCATTGATTCAGGTCAAGGCAGGCTTGAGTCTTTGTTGCCAAACAACGGCAAACATTTCTATTTGATGGGGATTTCGTAATCTTGGGCAATCTACGTGCGAAAAACCGGATACCTTGCGAAGACAAAAGCCGAAAGGAATCGCAATGAAATATATGACTGAGGCGATATTGGTGGGATTTGCCGCATTCCTGGCATTGCTGGGCGCAGCATTCGCCCAGGACAGTCTGTTCCAGGCCCATGCCTGGATATTGTTCGCCCTTTTGGCTGGTGGAACAATAATTCTTGTCCGCAAGGTACAGGTGACACCCTATCCGGTGCCGTCCGGGGACGATGGCATGTATATGGACGGTGTAATCAGATACGGCGTTATCGCAACCGTGTTTTGGGGCGTCGTCGGCTTTCTGGTGGGTGTCGTGATCGCTTCCCAACTTGCCTGGCCGGAACTCAATATAGAACCATGGTTCAATTTTGGCCGGATGCGGCCTTTGCATACTTCGGCAGTGATCTTTGCCTTCGGCGGCAATGCTCTATTGGCAACCAGTTTCTATGTAGTTCAAAGAACTTCGCGGGTTCGCCTGTTTGGCGGTAACCTCGCCTGGTTTGTTTTCTGGGGCTATCAGCTTTTCATTGTGATGGCCGCGACCGGATATCTTTTGGGCATCACCCAGTCGCGTGAATATGCCGAGCCTGAATGGTATGTCGATATCTGGATTACAATTGTCTGGGTTGCCTATCTCATTGTCTACATGGGGACGATCGTAAAGCGCAAGGAACCGCATATATATGTGGCCAACTGGTTCTACCTTTCGTTCATCATTACCGTTGCCATGTTGCACCTGGTCAACAATCTGGCAGTTCCCGTCTCGCTACTCGGTGTAAAAAGCTATTCATTGTTTGCAGGCGTACAGGATGCCCTGACACAATGGTGGTATGGCCACAATGCGGTCGGGTTCTTCCTGACAGCCGGTTTCCTGGGCATGATGTATTACTTCGTACCCAAACAGGCCAACCGGCCGGTCTATTCCTACCGCCTGTCGATCATCCACTTCTGGTCATTGATCTTCCTGTATATTTGGGCAGGCCCCCATCACCTTCACTATACGGCATTGCCGGATTGGGCGCAGACACTGGGCATGGTGTTTTCCATCATGTTGTGGATGCCTAGCTGGGGCGGCATGATCAATGGTCTGATGACCCTGTCGGGAGCATGGGACAAGCTTCGGACTGATCCGATACTCAGAATGATGGTATTGGCACTGGCTTTCTATGGTATGTCCACCTTTGAAGGTCCGATGATGTCCATCAAGTCGGTCAACTCACTGTCGCACTATACAGACTGGACCATCGGACATGTTCATTCAGGTGCACTTGGGTGGGTCGGCATGATCTCGTTTGCGGCAGTCTACTATCTGGTTCCCAAACTCTGGAACCGCGAGCGGCTGTATTCGCTCCGGCTGGTCAACTGGCACTTGTGGCTGGCGACACTGGGCATCGTGATTTACGCAGCTGTCATGTGGGTTGCGGGCATTGTCCAGGGCTTGATGTGGCGGGAGTTTGATTCCGAGGGCTTCCTCGTCAACTCCTTTATCGAGACCGTTACAGCCATACATCCTGAATATGTCATGCGGGTATTTGGCGGATTGCTCTATCTAATTGGAGCATTTGTCATGGCCTATAATGTCTGGATGACGATACGAGGCCGGGTTCGCGATGAGGCCGCCTATGGTGCGGCTCCTGCCGGCGCGGTTCCGGCAGAGTAAAGGGGAAAGCAAGATGTCATTTCTTACCAAACACGCAGCATTGGAAAAGAACGTATCGCTGCTTTTCGTTTTTTCACTGGTGGTTGTTCTTATTGGCGGCATCGTGGAAATTGCACCACTCTTCTATTTGAAGAACACAATCGAGAAAGTGGAGGGCATGCGGCCCTACACACCGCTGGAACTGGCGGGGCGTAACATTTACATCCGCGAGGGATGCTATAACTGCCACAGCCAGATGATCCGCCCATTCCGCGATGAGGTTGAGCGATACGGTCATTACAGCCTGGCAGCCGAGAGCATGTATGATCATCCATTCCAGTGGGGATCCAAACGTACCGGCCCCGATCTTGCGCGCGTTGGCGGAAGATATTCAGATGAGTGGCATGTCCAGCATCTGATCTGGCCAAAGAATGTGGTGCCTGAATCAATCATGCCGCCCTATTCTTTCCTGGCACGGACACCGCTCGACGCTGATGATATTGCAGGTCACCTGAAAGCCAATTCAATGGTCGGCGTTCCCTATACCGAGGAGATGATCGAAAATGCAGTAGCCGATCTAAGAGCACAGGCTGATCCGGATGCGGACACGTCAGGGTTGGAGGAACGCTATGCAAAGATCAGCATTCGGGATTTCGACGGCAATCCAAACGCGCTGACCGAAATGGACGCGATGGTGGCCTATCTGCAAATGCTGGGCACGCTTGTCGATCTTGAAGCATACAAGGCCAATGAGAACCTGCGATAGGAGGAAAAGCTGATGGATTACAACACTTTCCGCCAATTCGCCGACAGTTGGGGTCTCCTGTACCTCTTCATCGTTTTCCTGGGTGTGATCATTTATGTGTTCCGGCCGGGCTCCAAGGAAATAGCCGAGAAAATTGCCAAAATTCCCCTCGAAGAGGACAAAGATAATGTCTGAGAAAGATATTGATTCAGTAAGCGGTGTAGAAACTACCGGCCATTCCTGGGATGGCATCAAGGAACTGAATAATCCACTACCAAGATGGTGGCTATGGACATTTTACGCGACCATAATCTGGGCAATCGGATACATGATCTACTATCCGGCTATTCCCCTGATTGAAGGGTCAACCATGGGAATATCAGGGCAGACAAACCGCGCCGCCCTGAAAGAGGAAATCGCCTTCGCCAATCAGGCTCGTTCCGAGCGATTTGCAAGGATTGAGAGCGGGGACCTGGAGACAATCAAGGCGGATGACAATCTCTATCGATTTGCAATCGCCGGCGGCAATTCCCTGTTCAAGGTCTATTGCACCCAATGCCATGGCTCCGGCGCCGCAGGTGGCGGCGGTTATCCGAACCTCAATGATGATGCCTGGCTGTGGGGTGGTGATCTCGAAAACATCTATCTGTCAATCAATCACGGCGTACGCAATGATGAGGATGATGATGCCCGCTTTTCCGATATGCCGGCTTTTGGTGCAGACGGCATCCTCGAGCGTGATGAGATTGCGCAAGTTACCGAATATGTGCTGAAAATCTCCGGGCAGGATCATGACGCTGAACTGGCCGTTGCAGGCGAGACGGTCTATGCCGACAATTGTTCGGCATGTCACGCCGAAGACGGGACCGGCGACATCGAGTTTGGTGCACCCAACCTGACAGACGCAATATCCATGTATGGTAATGACCGTGAAACGATCACCGCGCAAATCAACAAGCCGCAGCTGGGTGTTATGCCGCCATGGGGAGCCCGTTTGGGCGAAGCAGGAGTCAAGCAACTGGCCCTGTATGTACACGGTCTGGGTGGTGGTCAGTAATATCTGACTGCTGCACAAGATTTATCGCAATAACAATCCGGTCCGGAATTATCGGACCGGTTTTATTTAGTGGAAAATCCCACGCCAATTATGCGATGATTACATACCCTCTGGCTGGTATGCCAAGGCCAAACCCCGCGGGTTGACCGAGGTCAACGCGACAGCGCCCAATGACCATTATTGGATGCGCAGCAAGGGATAATGAAATGTCGGAGCAAACAGTCGCAAGCAAGACCAGGGCGGCGGAAGTTGAAACTTTCGATGCCGAAGCGGTCAATGCGAAGGCTAATCGCAGCCTTTATGCGGCACGCAAGAAAATCCACCCCAAAAGGGCAACGGGACGGTTCCGGCTGCTCAAATGGTGGATAATGGCAATCACGCTCGGCATTTATTACCTGACCCCCTTAATCCGCTGGGACAGGGGGCCGAACGCGCCCGATCAGGCGGTTCTGATCGATATGGCAAACCGGCGGTTCTATTTCTTCTTCATCGAGATATGGCCACAGGAATTCTTTTATGTTGCCGGTATGCTGGTCATGGCAGGTATCGGCCTGTTCCTGGTGACATCAACTGTCGGCCGGGCCTGGTGTGGCTATACCTGCCCGCAGACCGTCTGGGTCGATCTTTACCTGGTAGTCGAACGTTATTTTGAAGGCGACCGCAATGCCCGAATCAAGCTGGACAAGGAGCCTTGGGATTTTTCCAAGATCCGCAAGAAATTCTCCAAACATACGGTATGGTTGTTGATCGGAGTTGCGACGGGAGGCGCCTGGATTTTCTATTTTGCCGATGCGCCGACGCTATTTGTAAATCTGTTTACAGGTCAGGCGCCCTTCATTGCCTATTCGACCGTCGCGATCCTGACTGCCACAACCTATATTTTCGGCGGGCTGATGCGCGAACAGGTTTGCACCTATATGTGCCCCTGGCCCCGTATCCAGGCGGCTATGCTGGATGAGAATTCCCTGACCGTCACCTACAATGACTGGCGGGGTGAACCGCGCTCACGGCACTCCAAGAAAATGAGGGCGGCAGGAACTCCCGTCGGCGATTGCGTTGATTGCAATGCCTGTGTCGCAGTTTGTCCGATGGGAATTGATATTCGTGACGGGCAGCAAATGGAGTGTATTACCTGCGCATTGTGCATTGATGCCTGTGACGGCGTGATGGACAAGATTGGTCTGGAGCGTGGGCTGATTTCCTATGCAACCTTGGCTGAATATAATTCCAACATGGCTGTTTCCGGCGCGCCACTGATTGTATCTGATGGCGACAGCATCTTTGACACCAGCAAAATCAAGCCAGGTAATGTACGCAACAAATCCGGCTTTGTGGATGCAATCCGGCATACTGAATTAAGTTCGTTTATCCGGCCTAGAACAATTCTCTATACGGCGATCTATGCGCTGATCGGAATTGCCATGCTTGTTGTTCTGGCGACCAGAAGCCGGCTGGAGATCAACATCTTGCCGGATCGCAATCCTGTTTTCACGGTCTTGTCCGATGGTTCCATCCGGAACGGATATCAGGTGAAAATCCTTAACATGATTGCCGAACCCAGAACGTTTAACCTCCAGATTATCGGGCTTTCTGGAGCAAATGCCAAGATTTCAGGTTCTGATGAAGATTTGGGCACTTCGTTTAATGTTGACGTTGAGCCTGATCAGTTGCGCAATGTCAAAGTCTTTGTCAGCGTTCCTCGTGAGAATCTGACGGAGCAGCATATGGATTTCCAGTTCGTCGTGACAGAAACCGATGGCGAAGAGACAGCGACGAAGAGCACCCGGTTTGAAGCGCCGGAGGACATAAGCCAATGAACACCGAAAATGAAACAATGCGAACCGGGCAGGGAAAATTTACGGGCCGTCACATGCTGGCAATCATGATTGCCTTCTTCGGCGTCATCATTGCAGTCAACATCACGATGGCATGGTTTGCATCCAATAGCTGGACCGGACTGGTCGTTAAAAACAGCTATGTTGCCAGCCAGCATTTCAATGATGAGCTTGCTGCGGCACGAGAACAACATGGCCGCGGCTGGAAATCGGAAATCGGGTTTGAGAGCAATCGATTGAGCCTCAAGCTTGTTGACGAAAATGACAGCCCGGTCGTTCTTGACGAATTGAAGGTTGTTGCGGGCAGGCCCGCTACCGAAATCAATGATCAGACAATTGGATTTGACTATGTAGGTGGCGGTCTATGGATTGCAGAAGCCAATCTTGGCCACGGTCTGTGGAAGCTTGATATAACCGGCAACAAGGATAATGCACCATTCCGGCTGGATGCCCGGATGTATGTTTCGCAATCAGGTCAGGGCCGGTTGCAATGAGTTGCTGCGACACAGTTGCGAAGGCATCAGCCATAAATAAGGATGATCTGCACCAGAACAGGCGCAGCGTCGAGGAAGACAGGCTTATTGCAGCTTCCCGTCAGGGCGATGACGGGACCATGCAAACCGATTTTACCGTTCCCGCCATGCATTGCGCTGGATGTATTTCAAAGATTGAGCGGGGTTTATC
>JBPCWJ010000464.1:0-3245 GCA_051009635.1 Rhizobiaceae bacterium | reverse complement strand
GCTGATTATGTTGGTAACTCGACGGTGCCAGCTTGTATTCGACCACACTTCCTTGGGTCACGTTTCAATTGGCCCTGAAGGCAGTCCAATTGCCTCCCGTATTTCTTCCGGTAAATGGAGATTCTGGGCAAGAATATCCGCATTTCCGGATGCTCTCTCTGCCAATTCCGCTGCCTTGGCGGCTTGTGAATGATTTCCGGATTCTCTCAATATCCAGGCCTTGACCAACCAGAAGTGTTGGCAGGAAGGTCGCAATTCGGTGGCATCCGAAATTGCAGTCAAGGCAAGATCTGGTTGCCCTGCCAACATATAGGCTGCGGCAAGCGGGTAGAGCCGGAATGGCAGAAACGGATCGTCCGTGGAACGGGCACTTGCGTCTGCCAATGGTTTGCAGGCAGCTTCCCAATTTCCTGCAATAAGCTCAATATAACCCAATGCCTCCATGCCAAGCACATAGCCGGGATTTAGCTGAATCAGCCGCTCAACATCTTTTCGCGCTCCGTCTAGGTCACCATCAAGGCGTGCGCGAATCTGAGCACGAATATACCAGGAATAATCAGAACGCGGCGAGGCTTGAACAGCCTTATGTGCGGAACCAATAATGCGGGCATGCGTTTCCCGATCTGCCCGTCGATAACCTGCTTCCAATATATATAGTTGAGCCTCGCACCACATTGCGAGCCCGGATGCGTTGTCGGGGTCAAGGCGAAGAGCGCGTTCCAACAGATTGCCAGCATGAAGATAATCGGCGATCGTGGCACGGTAAAATAGCATGGCAGCGCGTGTTCTCAATTCGCTGGCACTTAACTGATCGTCGGGCACATTGATCAACCGTTCACCGTCGAAAGCGTTAATTTGAAGCCTTAACGCATCTGACAACTGCTCTGCAGCCCTGTCGGTGACTTCAAACAAGTCTTGCGAATCCCCTTCGAAAATCCGTGACCAGGTTACCTGTCCGTCGCTACGGCGAACGAGAGTTGATGTAATCCGAGCCACATCCCCGCGAGTACGAAGGCGGCAGTTGAGGCTGTAGGTTGCTTCGGCATCGCCTGACTCGTCGGCAGCAAGAACCAATACACCTTTGCGCCGCGAGAGATTGTGAACCAGCTGCTCCTGCAGGTCCGCCCCAGCCTCGTTTGTCTCCCGTGTTTGCGGTGCGGCCTTGACCTGCTCGACCGCGATTGTGGGCACCTCATCATGGCCTACGATCCGTTCGTTCGTAGGCCGCCACTGGAAACCGATCACAGGCTTTGCGATATTCTTCAGATCAAATGCGCCGGCATCGATAAAACCATCTGCGAATTGTTCATCAAGCTGCCTGTGGAGATCTTCCGAGATCATCACGCCGCCCGGTGGTGCCTCTGTCTGCAGGCGTGCAGTGATGTTTATACCGGTACCATAGATGTCCGCTTCATCTTCTACGATCTCGCCGAGATGAGCAGCAATCCTTAGTCGGATCTTTCCATGATTGGCCAGAGTAGACTGGACGGACTGGGCAGTCTGCACCGCATCGGTTACTGAAGAAAACGCAATAATCCAACCGTCGCCCAAGCGCTTAAGCACGTCTCCACCACGCTTGGCAGCCTCAGGTTCCAGCCATTTTTTGCGAAGTTCCCGGATTAGTTTGATGGTGCCCGTCTGGTCCGATTCCATAGCGGAAGTGTAGTCAACCATATCGGCCATCAGGATCACGGCAAGGCGGCGTCTCATGGGTTGAATCTATAACAGCGCATGAGCGTTGTCATGCCTTGTTGTAGGTTTCAAGACGGCAATCGGAAAACCGGTTCAGCGATACCGTTGAAATTACCATCCAGAATGAACGTATTTCCGGCTTCAGGATTTTTCAAACGGTCAGCCTGCGTATAGCCCTCAAAAGCCGTTGTCACCAACATCTTGTCCAGCCTACTGCCAACAAATGCCGGACAGCTTGGCCGGGCAGCAGGAACTTTATAAGTTCTAACAAGGGAGGCATCCGGTGCAAAGCCGTTTATTGATCCACTTCCCCAGGTTGCATTCCAAAGCAGGCCATCAGCATCAATTATCGATCCGTCAAATCCGCCTCCCAGTGGTAAATCCCTGGCAGTCAGGAATTCTTCGGGTTCTCCTGTCGGCATTCCATTCTGTGGGTCTAGAGGGACGCGCCAGACAATATTTTTTTTCGTATCCGCGAAATATCCGGTGCGGCCATCAGGCGTAAAACAGATGGAATTTGGAATGGTGATATCCCTGAACAATCTTTTGACTTCAGTTCCGTCAAACCAGTAGATCGAGCCGGCGTTTTCCTCTGCCTCCCTGCCCATGGTGCCGATCCACAGGCGGCCAGAGGGATGGACGCGACCATCATTTGAACGGGTGATAGTATTGTCCGCTTCCAGTTCTGCAATTTGCTTTAGCTGGCCGTCTTCGATCTGGCGTATATAAAGCCCGTCTTCCATTGCAAGAAGCTGGCGGTGATTGTCGATCCTGGCAATAACGGATCCCATTCTGGGCAAGCCGTGGATTGTTGTCGTGCCGGAGGCGAATTGATGCTCAAGCAATTTACATCCCAAGATATCAAGCCACCATGCAGTGTCGGTATGAGGATCGTAGCCCGGTCCCTCACCAAGTTCGCAAGGTTCAGCGGTCAATTTTCGAATTTCTACCGGGGTTATGGTCATTGATATATTCACCTTGGGTTTTGATCTCTTTCAACCCGCGAGTTTGAGATTGTCAATATGGAATGGTCGAATTCCCGGCCCCGGCTATTGAATTTTGCAATTGAACGTTCAAGGTGGGTAGATGGCAGAAGCGAACCTTCACTTTACACTTGAGGAGTATGAGCAGCGCATCGAGAAAACCCGCCGGGCCATGCAGGCGCGCGGAATTGATCTGCTGATTGTTTCAGACCCTTCGAACATGAATTGGCTGACCGGTTATGACGGTTGGTCCTTTTATGTCCATCAATGTGTGGTTTTGGGCCTTCAGGACGAGCCTATCTGGTTTGGACGCGAGCAGGATGCAAATGGTGCTGTTAGAACCTGTTTCATGAAACCGGAGAACCTGATCGGTTATCCTGACAACTTTGTGCAATCGACCGAGCGCCATCCCATGGATTACCTGTCAGCCAGGTTAATCGAGCGCAATTTGGGTGGCGGGAAGATCGGAGTGGAGATGGACAATTACTGGTTTTCTGCCGCTGCATTCCAATCGCTTCAAAAACATCTTCCCAATGCCAAATTCGCCGATGCAACTGCGCTGGTGAACTG
>JBPCWJ010000463.1:0-3322 GCA_051009635.1 Rhizobiaceae bacterium | reverse complement strand
CTCAAAGCCTTTCCAGCGGGGCAATGGGTGATCTTGCACCTCACATGATTCAGGCCGCGCTCACGCTTGTCGGGCCCATTACCAGTCTCAACGGAATGGTTGATACAGTTCACAAGAAACGTATTGGACCTACGGGAACTGAAGACGTTGTAAATGACGATCATGCCCAGTTCATGTGCCGGTTTGAAAACGGTGCGATGGGGAGCCTGTTTTTCAGCCGCGTCGCGACTGGGCGGAAGATGGGCTACATCTATGAAGTTACAGGCACAAAAGGCGCCATCAGGTTCGATCAGGAAGATCAGAACGCCCTGTGGCTATACAAGGCGGAAGGCCCGCCTGAAAGCCGGGGTTTTAGAAAGATACTTGCAGGTCCTGATCACCCTGACTATTTGCCATTTTGCCAGGGGCCCGGACACGGTACCGGATACCAGGACCAGATAATCATTGAAGCTGCACATTTTCTGGAGGCAATTGCCGATGGCAAACCCACCTGGCCCGATTTTCGGGTAGGATTGGAGGTTAATCGGATCGTCGAAGCCGTCCGGACATCATCGGAAAACCGCTCATGGGTTGAGGTTTAAGCGCTTCAATAAATCGAATATCAGAATTAGTTGAGATTAGGGTAAATCATGAAAAGACTTGGTTGGGGCATGATCGGCGGCGGCAAGGGAAGCCAGATTGGACCTGCCCACCGCCTGGGTGCAGGGCTTGACGGAGCATATGATTTCGTTGCCGGAGCGCTGGATCACAATCCAGATGCAGGGCGCAGCTATGCGCAGGAACTCGGAATATCAGCAGATCGTGCCTATGGTGACTGGCAGGAGATGCTGGAGAAGGAAAAAAACCGCGAAGACCGCATTGATTTGGTGACGGTCGCAACGCCTAACGCTACCCACTTTGAAATTACCAGGGCATTCCTTGAAAACGGCTTCAATGTGCTGTGCGAAAAGCCTATGACGATGACCGTCGAAGAGGGAGAGGAAATCGTGCGGCTTGCCGATCAAGCAGGTGTAATCTGCGCGGTCAATTATGGCTATTCAGGTTATTCGTTGGTTCGTCACATGCGTGCCATGGCCGCTCGCGGCGATCTTGGCAAAGTCCGGCTGGTAGTCGCTGAATTTGCACATGGCCACCATGCAAACGAAGCAGATGCTGACAATCCCCGTGTCAGATGGCGGTATGATCCCAAACAGGCCGGCGTGTCGGCACAATTTGCCGATTGCGGTATACACGCATTGCATCTGGCCAGTTTCGTAACCATGCAGGAAGTGGAAACGCTTTCTGCAGATTTTGCTTCCTGCATCGCATCACGCGAACTGGAAGATGATGCGTCGGTAAATTTCCGCATGGATGGCGGAACAACCGGCAGGCTCTGGACATCATCTGTTGCCATTGGCCGCCAGCACGGGCTAAACATGCAAGTGTTCGGCGAAAAAGGCGGATTGCGCTGGGCGCAGGAACAACCCAACCAGCTTTACTGGACACCAGTCAGCGGACGCACCAGCGTCATTGAGCGGGGCGAAGGTAATTTGTCGCCTGAAGCCGATCGCACTTCGCGGGTAACGGTTGGTCACGCCGAAGGAATGCCGTTAGCATTTGCAAATATTTACTCAGATCTTGCCGAAGCAATAAGAGCATCCATCGAGGGCAAGCAAGTTGATAGTGCTGCCGATCTATATCCCAGGGCAGCGGATGGATTGAGGTCGATGGCAGCCGTCCATGCTGCCGTGGATTCAGCTAGTGCAAACGGGGCATGGGTAGATGCCCGTCCGCCAATGTTCAGAAAGTAGATTGATGATTCAGCGGGCGGCTACCTTATCGCTCGCATTTTTGAAACCGGTTGCAAACTAATTGCCCGTTGAAGGAACATTCTCGGATTAATTCAAAGCCCGCCTTGTTCTTTCAGAAATTCAACAATCTTCTCGACACCTTCGCCACGGCGTAAATCCGTAAAGACCCATGGCTTGCCGCTTCTGCCCTTGTCTGCATCGCGTTCCATTCTTTGAATATCGGCACCGACATGCGGCGCAAGGTCGGTTTTATTGATCAGCAACAGGTCGGATCGCGTGATAGCAGGCCCCCCTTTCGCCGGAATGTCGTCGCCCTGGCACACTGATATTATGTAGATGGTCAAATCAGCCAGATCCGGCGAAAACGTCGCCGCGAGATTGTCACCTCCGGATTCAATAAACACCAGATCAAGATCCTCGTGTTTCCTGTTAAGTTCAGCAATTGCCTGGAGATTTATGGACGCATCTTCGCGAATGGCCGTATGGGGACAACCACCCGTTTCCACACCGATTATCCTGTCAGACGGCAAGGCCTGCGCACGGACCAGAGCCTCGGCATCCTCGCTCGTATAGATGTCGTTTGTGACCACACCTATGGAATAATCGCCGGCCATTGCGCGGCACAGTTTTTCGGTCAATGTGGTCTTGCCGGAGCCGACTGGCCCCCCTATTCCAACCCTCAGCGGTCCATTTTTCGAGATCATTGCCGGGTCAACTCCAAAATTCCCAAATTCCTGACGTCAGGACCTGAAAAGTCTTGTCGTCATGGTTTCTTGCTTCATCGCAGAAATTTCAGCCAACATGGTATTGCTGCCAAGGTCTTCGACACCGGCTCTTTCTGCATTGCGAGCGCATTTCAGAATAACAGGCTGCAATTCCGCGATCAGAAGCACAGTGTCTCTCTGACCCAATACTCCAAGGCGAATTGCTGCCTGAGCCTGGTTTGTAATTGAAGCATTGAGAAAGGCTGCGATCGCCATGCTTTCCTCAATGCCAGCAAATCCAGCGGCAGCTCCCAGCACCACCGGGTAGGCAATGTCTCCTGCCCCGTCAAAACAGGGATTATTCAATTCAGCCGCTTCAACGAACGCATTTCCTTGAGATATAACTTCAAGATAGCGTCCAGATGAGCCAGCCATAGCCAGAGCCAATTCATTTATCTCAAGCAGTTTCTCATCGCTATTCTGGCAATTCCGTCCCAGCGATACAAACACAGCATCATTCCACAGCGAGCCGCTTCGTAGTTGAGCTTTCAACCAGTATTCCAATTCTTGCCGGTCTGAAACCGATCCCTCGCCAAATGCATGTTCAAGACCTGAGGAATAGGAAAAGCTTCCCACCGGAAAGGCCGGAGAAAGCCAGGTCATAAGCTGTATGAGGGATTTTTCGTCAGTCATGCGAATGACCATGATGGTGATGATGATCATGCCGATCACCGTATGCGCCGCCTTCAGGATCGAATGGCGCTGTCACCTCCGCTACAGTCGCGCCGAGCCCCTCCAGCATGGAAGCGATTACGTGATCCCGTCTGA
>JBPCWJ010000462.1:0-5390 GCA_051009635.1 Rhizobiaceae bacterium | reverse complement strand
CGTTCATTGAGCGCATCGCTCATACGCGAAGTTGCTTCATCAATTGATAGCTTGATGCGACCAGAAACCTGATCCAACTCGGAGGTCAGACCCGAATGCGTATAGGTAAGCGATTCCCTTAGCTTTTCTGCATGGTTGAGGATTTCTCCACGCTCGCTTGAAAGTTCCTTGACCAGCCCGCGCAGTCTGATTTCGGAATCAGAATAGGACCTTTCTAGGCTGTTGACTTCGCTTTGTACGAGTTGCTCAAGTTCGCTGGCGCGGGCCAGGGCTAGTTCCATACCGTCGCCAATAGCAGCAACTTCGCGGCGAACCGCGCTACCAATTGCTGCAACTGAGTCACTGGCAACCTGTTCTGGTTGCAACAGCCTGATCGCTGCTTCGGTCATGCTGCTTGCGGCTGTACGCATTTCCTGGGCTCTGCGGACCATGATTGCGAATGCCCATATCAGCAATACGGGGATGACTGTCATCGCTGCCAAAAGCATGAAAGAAGGCTTGGACAGCAGTTCGCTGAATGAGGACGTCGCAAACTCTCCACCATCCTGGCTGCCGAGGAAGAAATAGGATCCCGCGATTACAATCCATGCGATGGATAAAATTGCCGCTATCCAGTTGGTTGCCTGAGACGGGCGTTTATCCATCGAGGCAAGTACGCCGGCAAGCCGGGTGGTATTTTCATCATTTGCGGCACGGATTCCTGAGGCAGGGGGAGGGGCAGGCTTGCTGCCGGATGGTGCGCTCGGAATTCTGGGTCGAGGTGCCGGTGATGGTGCCTGTTCGGCTTGCGCTGCGCTTTCCTCACGGAGATCATTGGCAGCGTCTGCGAGCGAATTTTCCAGATCGTCGATGTCCAGTTCAAAATCGATATCTTCTGTTGCAGTGGGTTTGGATTCGGAGGAGGCAGATTGTTTTGCCTCATCGTCAGCCGCGCCGGTATCATCGAGATCGAAATCCTCGATGAGCGCTTTTTCCACCGCCTCCAGAGCTGCCTCTGTTGTATCGGTTTTTTTGGGTTCAGACGCCATTGCTATTCCCCGTACTCTACTATTCCGGAAACAATGCCGGAATATACACAAAACTCAACCGGTAGCATTACCCGTGCATGATGGCAGACAAAAGGCGAACTTTCAGTGCTTTTGCTTTGCTCCTCGAAACCGAAGATTCAACCATGTGAAAACGCAATGCCTATCGCCACTTTAACCAATCTGAAAAATTTGCCGCAATTAGACAGGCCATACACTTGTAGCTATCGTATCGTAATGGCACAGTTGGCGGTTGTGAACAAGCAAAGCCGGTTTGGCTGGCTTTAAAAGTTAAAACAAGGTTAAAATTGCAACTATCAGGCAGGTGCGCCATTTGGCGGGTGGCGCCAAGTCCAGAGAAAAACAACAAAATCTTCGTTAAAACAAGCTGATACAGGGGATTTATGATGCAAGACCGTCAGGTGGATGCAGATACCTTATCTGCCAAGGGGACGAAGAAAACAAAAGCAGCGAAAGCCAGACCAACCCCCTCTCAATTGCGATATTTGAAGTCAGGGTTGAATCAGCCCGGTGGAAAACTTCCACTGTTTGATCAATTTGGCCAGGCCATTTCACGGAATACAATCCGCTCCTGTATTGAACATGGCTGGGCTGAGCGCTGGTTTGAAAATCCTACAAAACCGGATTGGCTCGTCTGCAGGATTACCGAAGAAGGGCGAATTGCAGCCAAAAACGGCTAGTCGATTTTTTGAATTATTAACAGATTATTTGCAGTATTCCTCCAGAATCACGTCCAGGAACACCACAAAGGACGAGCTCATGTCAAAGACGCTCAAGGCCAATTCTGTGAGGTTGGATGATGCCGGTTCTGTTGCCAAACCAATAGACCTGGTTCACCTCTCTGCCCAAACGATGGGCGATCTTACGCTTGAAAACGAGATTTTGGAGATTTTCCTCAGGGCTGCCGAGGAAAATATCGCGCTCTGGAAAGATGCGATCGATCAGGACGCCAGGAAGCGTGCTGCACATTCCCTGAAGGGTGGCGCAAGGGGAATTGGAGCATGGGAGTTGGCAGAAGTCGCAAACAAGGCCGAAGTTCCCGGATTTGAAGATGTTACCGAGTTGGAGAAAGAGGCTAAACGAGTCTGTTCCTACATCCGGATGATGCGCAACAAATAACTCTCCAAAATTTATCCATTGCAGGTTTGTCCCTATTCACTAACCCTGAATGCGCATCCTGACGGTTGCTTCAACGCATGTTGTTGCTAACCGCGCTTGACTTGACGGGCAAGTCCGTTAAATCGAGTGGCAATTCCTAAACGCTCATCCCGGACCAATTACTGCATGGCGAAAATCACCTATATTACCCACGACGATAAGGAATTTGTCGTTGAGGCAGCGACCGGTACGACGGTTATGGAAAATGCGATCAAGAACTCGGTGCCGGGAATTGAAGCCGAGTGCGGTGGAGCATGCGCCTGCGCCACCTGTCATGTTTATGTGGAGCCGGAATGGCAACCGGTAACTGGCGGTCCCGATGTCATGGAAGAAGACATGCTGGATTTTGCCTGGGAAGCGCAGCTTAATTCCCGCTTGTCATGTCAAATCAGGGTATCTGATGAGATGGATGGTCTGATTGTGAGAATTCCAGCACGCCAAGCCTGAGTCCAAAGACATTATCCCTGCAATTACAGACTGTTATCGGCTACAGGTTCTGAGGATTCAACAGCGTCAATCGGTTCAACAGGTTCGAGGTCAAACCTCCTGGTGGAATTGACCATCGCGGCGATGCGTTCGCGTTCATCTTCATCAAATTGCAGTTGGTCACGCTCGTGCTCTGCCATCAACCGGCGAAATACCAGGACCGCTTGAGAACGCAGGGTATCGCAACTTGGATGAGGCTCCAGATTCTTGACAGCATCTTCTGCCTTTGTTGCATATTCATCGGCAATTGAAACATGGACCGATTCATGTAGTCGGGCGTATTGCTCCAGATTGTCCCAGGCTTTTGAAAGATCCTTGCGCAATTGCTTTTGACCAATGAGTTTTGGAAGCGTGACATGTGCCTTCACATCTACACGAGCATGGTCAACACGACATTTGTCTCCACTTAAGCCGAAACGGAAATCGGGGATCATTCTTACATTGGTTGCGGCGAGTGCCTTGCCAACACCGGAGACAGTTGGGCCATGCAGCGCTATTTGCTGGTCTAGTTCATCGAAACTGTCACCCTTAATTGAATAATACCCGACACTAAGCTGCGTGCGATTTCCGACCGATACGCAGGACGCAAGGATAAAAAGAACGGAAAGCAGTAATGCCAGATCAAATCTCATTGGGCCTCTGGGGTTTATCGGCTGTCGAGAAACAGCGGTATAGAGAATAAGGTCAGACTGGGCAAAGCAGTTTTTTCCATTTGGTATTAGGTCAAATTATCTCATTGGAATAGAAGATTGTTCGATGATCCCGAAATGGGCTTGTCGAATAGCAATCTGACTGGCATGAACCGGCTTTCATCATGTACCAGTTAAACCTGCCACTGAATTTGAAATGTTTCATGACACATTCCTCAATTACAACATCCAGTCCTTTCGATCCGGTTACCTGGCAGGTTGCTGGCGGTAAAGGGATGGAGCTTGGTCCCAGCGGTAAGTTAATAGGCATCGTGAACGTGACACCGGATTCCTTTTCTGATGGTGGACAATATCTTGATCAAAAAAAGGCAATCGAACATGCTTTTTCCATGATTGAGGCTGGTGCTGAGATTATCGACATTGGTGGAGAGTCCACCCGGCCAGGAGCGGACGCAGTTTCAGCAGAGATGGAGCAGCAGAGAATTCTGCCAGTATTACAGGAGCTTGCCGGAAATTGCGATGCGCTGATTTCAGTCGATACATGGCGGTCTGAAACCGCGTTGTTGGCGCTTGAAGCGGGCGCCCACATTATCAACGATATTTGGGGTACGCAGAAAGATGACCGCATGGCGGAAGTTATAGCGGGGCATGAATGTGGCCTGATTGCGATGCATAATGGTCGTGATCGCGTCAAAAAGAGCGATGTAATTGATGATCAATTCTTCTATTTTTCGAAGACAATCAAGTTCATCGAGGAACACGGTATCGACCGCAATCGCGTCATTCTTGATCCGGGGTTTGGATTTGCTAAAAACCCAGAAGAAAACATTGAGTTATTGGCGCGTCTTGAAGAGTTACATGCGCTTGGATATCCGTTGTTGGCCGGTACCTCAAGGAAACGGTTCATTGGTCATTATACTGACAAGGATGTAGCAAACCGGGATATTGGTACGGCTGCGACAACAGTCGTCGCCCGAATGAAAGGTGCAGCGATTTTCAGGGTTCATGATGTTGCTGCTAATCTGGATGCGCTGGCAATGGCTGATGCAGTAATTGCAGCCGGTGATGATGTCGAACCGCGTGAAGTGGAAACAGCCTGATGACCTGCTACAGTATCACGTTAAAAAACTGTGCCTTTTTTGCGCGTCATGGCATTTACAGTGAAGAAGAGGCATTGGGGCAGCGTTTCTTTGTCGATGCCACGCTTACAGTGGAAGGTGGTTCCTCTCTTGAAAAAGATGATCTGAATGGTACAGCAGATTATGGGGCGGTGTTTCGGCTGATTGAGAAGATAGTTCTGGGAAAACGGCGATATCTGATCGAGGCGCTTGCCCTGGATGTCGCCAAGGAGATTTGCCGGGAGTTTGAGATGGTAAGCCGGGCGGAAATCACAATCCGGAAACCGAATGCGCCGGTACAAGGGGTGCTAGACTATGTGTCAGTGACGGTTACCCATCCTGAAAACGACTCATGACACAAAATTGGCGAATAGCCTGGATCGGATTGGGCGGGAATGTCGGCGATGTTCCTGCCAGGATGAAACAGGCAATTGAAATATTGGCCTCATATAAAGGCATAGACCTTGTTGGTGTGTCGTCACTATATGCTACCGAACCTTGGGGCTTGAAGGATCAGGCCGATTTCAAGAACGCCTGTATCGAAATCTCCACATGCCTTGATCCGAGTGAATTGCTTGACGCTTGTCTGAAAACGGAATCCCGGCTTGAAAGGATACGTGATGTTCGATGGGGGCCGCGTACCATTGATCTGGACATTCTGATGATTGAGGGTGTCGAAATAGACATGAAAGGCCTGACGGTTCCCCATTCCAGGCTTCATGAGCGGGCCTTTGCGCTCGCACCACTGGCTGAACTTGCTCCGGATATGGAGCTTGGCGGTAGTACGGTGTCAGAAATTCTGGAAAGTCTGGATTTGGAAGGAGTCAAGCTAGCTGCCAAATCTGATGATTGGTTTGGTTCGTCTGTTGACGAAGTGCAGCAGAACAAAATTTAGTCAATTGAACTGGTCACGGTGCTGTCCAGGGCAGGAC
>JBPCWJ010000461.1:0-2985 GCA_051009635.1 Rhizobiaceae bacterium | reverse complement strand
CATCGGCTGTGTCCCCATATAGAAGCCCGTCAATACCCCTCAAATAACGATCCCGGTCTGTATCTCCGATCCCCGGTGATCCAAAAAAACGCGCATGACGCTTGGCCAGCTCAATACGTTGCGGAGTGGTTGGATGGCTGGACATAAATGAGTTCTTGTCAACTTTCCCCGAGTTACCTTCCTTGAAATTTTGGTAAGCCTGCATCATTCTGAGGAACCTGACGGAACCATAGGGATCATATCCCGCCTTACCGATCATTCTAATCCCGATTGCATCTGCCTGTAATTCCTGTTCGCGTGAGAAATCGGCGATCTGGAGCTGGTTGGCGGCAAGCGCTACCTTGGCAGCAAGACTATCGCCCAAAACTTCATTGACGACCTCCTCGCCCACCTGTGTACCTGAAAGTTTTTCCTGCCGGATGATTGCGTGGTCAGCCGCCACATGTGCCATTTCATGGGCGATAACTGCTGCAAGTTCGGATGAGTCATTTGCAAGCGCAAGTAGCCCCCTGGTCAGATATAAATATCCGCCGGGCAAGGCGAAGGCATTGACTTTCGGGGTGTCCAGAACCGTGACCTTGTAGATCCTGCTTGGGTCGTCTGAGACCGATACTAACCTACCCACAATGATTGCCAGCATGTTCTGGGCAGCGCGGTTCGTATACTCGCCCCCATATTTTGCCAGAACCAGCGGATGTTCACGCGCACCGATTTCTTCTTGTGGATCATCGGGCCGTACGAAACTGGAGGTAAGAAGCGGTTCATCCTTGACGCTTTCCAGGCCTGCCAACAAGCAGCCCTGCAAGAACAGACAACACAAAGACAGGGCAAGCGCGCGCCTGGGCGCGCAACCCAACAAGCGCCGAAAGACGCTGATCTTCTCATTTGCCCGCAATAACAACTGGCCTCGTCAAGGTTTTTACAGCCGAAGGGAGTATGTCGCCATGCCTAGCAGATTTTGGCGTCGAAATTAAGGAATAAAATTCAACTAATTGCCGTTGGGTCGTCCAATTGAGAAGTAGTTGATATTTTTGTCGGCGATTTCATCCAGCGGATAGATATTTCGCAGGTCAACCAGCGTTTTCTCCTTAAGGCTGTCTGCCACACGATCAAGATCAAGGGCCCTGAATTGATCCCACTCGGTCAGGATTACGGCAAGGTCCGCGCCTTCAAGGCAATCATGGGCACCACTGCAATAGGTCACATCTTCGAGCAGCTTTCCGGCTTCCTTCATGCCCTCCGGGTCAAACGCCCTTATGGTTGCGCCCAAGGCTTGCAATCCCGGAACAATTACGAGGCTCGGCGCGTCGCGCATGTCGTCGGTATTGGGCTTGAAAGTCAGTCCCAATATTGAAATCACCTTGCCTGATATATCTCCGCCGGCAGCCGCAACAATACGGTCCACCATGGATTTCTTGCGCTCATGGTTTGAATTGATCACGGTATCGACAATCGTGATCGGCGTACCGGCGTCCTGCGCGGTCTTGGAAAGCGCCAGCGTATCCTTGGGAAAACAGGATCCGCCATATCCGGGTCCCGAATGCAGGAACTTTCCACCTATCCGGTTATCAAGGCCAATTCCCCTCGCAACCTGCTGGACATTCGCACCAACCGCGTCGCACAGGTCAGAAATTTCATTGATAAATCCGATCTTGACCGCAAGGAATGCATTTGCTGCATATTTGATGAGCTCTGCTGTGCGCCTACCGGTAACAACCATGGGCGTCTCATTCAGGTAAAGGGGACGATACAATTCCCGCAATGCGGCTACCGCCTTCTCACTTTCTGCCCCAACGACAATTCTGTCGGGCCGCTTGAAATCACTGATTGCAGCACCCTCCCTCAGAAACTCGGGATTGGATGCCACATCAAAATCTGCATCCGGCGCAACCTTTCTGATGATCGATTCTACTTCATCTCCGGTTCCCACCGGCACGGTAGATTTTGTAACAATCACAGTGTAGCCGTTCAACTGTCCCGCAATCTCCTCAGCAGCCGCATGGACATAGGACAGATCGGCGTGACCATCCCCACGTCTTGCAGGCGTTCCCACTGCGATAAAGACAATATCCGCACTGGCAATTATGTCAGTGGTCTCAGTGGTGAAGAACAAACGGCCTTCTTCCACATTGCTGGCAACCAGTTGATCAAGGCCCGGTTCAAATATCGGGATTTCACCGCGCTTCAATGCGCTGATCTTGGTCTCGTCCTTGTCAATACAGGTAACTTCATGACCGAAATCGGCAAAACAGGCACCTGAAACCAGACCGACATAGCCGGTACCGATCATAGCAACACGCATGGAAATCTCCTGACAAGGCGAGGTATTGCGCCATTATTGCATCGCAATACAACAAGTGTGACTGTCACTACAAAACCAATTCGACGAGTGCAACCAGCCATCTGCAATTCACTGTCGTTTACCAGCAATAAATCGCCCTTTGCCTCCCGGTTAAGGCCAGACATAACAAAGTGGAAGCATTCATTGATGGATTTCTGAAAATTTCTGTCATTGGAATTTCAGCGGGGTTTTGATATCACGGCAGCGTGGTCCCGTAGCTCATCAGGATAGAGCGACAGATTCCTAATTCTAAGCTCTATGTCTTTGTTTTCTATAATAATTCTAATTATAATAATTAAAACATAATGTTACGATTTTCCTTGCTTCACGATATGTGATAAAATATCCTTACACAAGTGTTACACATTTTCACACTTTGGAAGGATTATGGCAGATCACACGATTATGGGCGGAAAAGTCCATGTTTATCAACGCGGTAGAAGCCGGTACTGGCAATGTTCGACCTACATTGCCGGTAAAAATCGGCGCGTCAGCACCAAACAAGAGAGCCTGGCGCAGGCGAAAGATTTCGCCGAAGATTGGTATCTTGATCTGCGCGGCAAGAACAATCGCGGCGAACTCAAATCAGAGAAGACATTCAAGCAAGCTGCCGAGCAGTTCCTGCGTGAATATGAGGTTATTAC
>JBPCWJ010000460.1:0-2702 GCA_051009635.1 Rhizobiaceae bacterium | reverse complement strand
GCACTACAGTTTCCATTGCATCATCCGGTTGTTTGCAGCGTCATTCCTGGCCCCCGATCAAAAACCGAACTCGCCGAAATTCTGGAATGGGCAGCCGCCGATATCCCGCAGGCTTTCTGGTCTGATCTGTGTACTGCTGGATTGATACATGAAAATGCACCGTTGATTGAAGGCAATCCGTACTTCTAGACTTTCAACTAATCAGAACTCAATTCACGCCGGACCGGGTTGCATTGACCCGAAATTAAATCTTTGTTGGATGACCCAAGCTTCAGAAATTCTCCGGCATGATTGCCGTACCAAAATGAAGGAGGCCATGGAAGATTCCACGGCCTCACCAGAATCCATATCAATTCAGATTCCTACTTGAACCACCAGCGCTCCATCCAGCGTTCGCCATCGACGTCGAAATTGGATGCCATGTCTCCATGGGCAATCTTGTCGCTATTGGCGAAGACGAAATTGGCAAACATCGGCAGAACCGAACCACCATCTGTGGCGACCAATTCCTGCATGTCAAAATACATGGCCCGGCGCTTGTCTTCGTCGAGCTCCGCGCGGGCTGCAACAAGCATTTCATTAAATTTGCCATTTGCCCAGTTGGTCTCATTCCATGCTGCACCATCTGCATAGGCAGTTGAGAAAATCTGATCCTCTGTAGGTCTGCCGCCCCAATAAACTGCACAGAAAGGATGCTTTAGCCAGACATCAGCCCAATAACCATCATTTGGCACCTTATTGACTTCAAGATCTATACCGGCAGCCTTGGAAGAAGCCTGGTATAGCACCGCTGCGTCAACAGCACCGGGGAAGGCTGCGTCAGCCGCCGAAAGTGTCACTTTCAATCCGTCCAAACCGGCTTCCTTCAAGTGGAACTTCGCCTTGTCCGGATCATATGGTGTCTGTGGCAGGTCCGGATTGTGATAACGATAGCTCGGTCCAATCGGATGGTCATTGCCAACGGTTCCATGCCCGAAAAGTATCTTCTCGATCATTTCCTCGCGATTAATAGCGTGTTTCAAGGCCATGCGGACATTGAGGTCATCATATGGTGAAGTATCGGTATGTGCAGCGAACGTGTAGTACTGTGGACCTGCCACCGAATTGATTTCGATACCGGGGCGTCTGCCCAACAATCCGATTGTCTTCAGATCAAGCTTGTCAATTGAATGAACCTCACCTGATACAAGGGCAGCAGTTCGCGCATTTAGATCAAGAACCGACAGCATCTCGACCTCGTCAAAATAACCGCGATCCTGATTCCAGTCCCCACCATATCGCTTGAATCGGGCAACAACTCCGGGATCAAACTCTACGAGTTCATAGGCACCACAACCGTCCCCGCTCTGCCAATCCATTTTCCCATCCTTGGCAGGAAGAATCGCCAGGTGATAGTCGGTGAATACAAACGGGAAATCGGCGTTACCGCTTTCGAGTTCGAACACAATCGTGTCTTCTCCCTCGGTCGTAATATTTGTAATACCGGCGACCAGAGGCTTGGCGGCAGATGTTGAATCGTCGCCACGGTGGTGATTGATTGATGCAGCAACATCTTCCGGTGCAAGTGCCTTGCCTTTATGGAAGGTCACACCAGGACGTAGCTTGAAACGCCAAACCTTGGCATCTGGAGAAGCTTCCCAACTTTCAGCGAGTGAAGGCTCCAAGCTTCCATCGGTACCGACTACCGTTAAAAATCCATGCAAACCATAGGAAAATGCAACATTGAACCCGTTGACAAAAGTTGCCGGATCCAGCGTATCAGCAGTTTGGCCATGACCCTTCGCAACACGGATCAAGCCACCTTTTTTAGGTTGCGCCTGTGCAAGGTTTGCGGTGAGTGGTGCTGCAAGCGCTGCTGCACCAAGAGCGGTCGCACCTCCCAATACGCCGCGCCTTGTGATGCCGCGTGACCCCGTCCAAATCCTGTTCTTGTTCATAAATGTTCTCCCTCTTATATTTTGACGAATATGCCCGGTTTTGAAGCCAGTTCCAGCATTCAGCAACTATGCGGGCTTTTTCATTGACTGGTCAAATCATTACGAAGCATTCTACATGCTTCCGGCAATTATGACGCATTATTTATTTGTAACTTTTGCCGGAAACATACGGTTCGTCAGAAAGGCATTTTCAAAGGCGGCCGGTTACACAGAGCTATTGCCGGGAACAAAAAACAGTGAAGAAACCGAATATATTGATACTTATGGTGGACCAGTTGAATGGTACGCTGTTTCCCGATGGACCTGCAGATTGGCTGCATACGCCTAATCTGAACCGTTTGGCGAAGCACTCTGTCAGGTTTGCCAATACCTATACAGCTTCACCATTGTGCGCGCCCGGGCGGGCTTCCTTCATGTCTGGTCGTCTTCCGTCGAGGACCGGCGTCTATGACAACGCGGCTGAATTTCCTTCCGACACTCCGACCTTTGCGCACTATCTGAGAAGAGCGGGGTACCAGACAAGCCTTTGCGGAAAGATGCATTTTGTTGGCCCTGACCAGCTTCATGGATTTGAGGAGAGGTTGACGACAGACATATATCCGGCGGATTTCGGGTGGACACCGGATTACCGCAAGCCGGGAGAACGCATTGATTGGTGGTACCACAATATGGGTTCGGTTACCGGTGCAGGAATTGCGGAAATCTCAAATCAGTTGGAATATGATGACGAGGTTGCTTACAACGCGGTGCGTAAGATTTATGATC
>JBPCWJ010000459.1:0-2614 GCA_051009635.1 Rhizobiaceae bacterium | reverse complement strand
ATTTCGAGAACACGTACATAGTAGAAAGCACGCTGCGCCGGATCAAAATCCGGGTCGCTCCAAACAGTAGCCAATTCAGGTGCACCAATTGAATTTGTCCAGCTGGCATTGGCAACGTCGACCGTATTGCCCACGGGCGGGATTTTACCGTTATCCTGAGGCTCTCTGTCACCAGACCATGCAACATCGTAAACCTTTTCGTGGGTCTTGCCCTCTGCATCCAGCCAGCCTTTCACAATCTGCACACGGTCCAGATTTGCGCCGATTGGGTCCCGCAATGCATAGGCCATGAAGGTAGGTGCCGTTGCTCCATTCGAAGCCGGTGGAAGATCCCCGCCCATTGGCACGCCTTTCTGGTAGCCTATTGCAGCTGGTTGCCGGTTATTTATGTCGGCATCGTCAAAATCCCATCCTCCAAAGAATCTGACAACCATGCGCGGGCCTGTGGTGCCATAAACTTCCTTGCGATCCATCGCATCAAACAGCGATGCACGTGTATTTTCGTGCGCATAAACGGCTGTGTAGCCTGAAGCCACCATTTGCCAGGCAAACAATTCGCCATTTTCCGACTTCATGAACGGATGGTCCAAACGTTTAGGCGACGGTTCATACCCGGTATGTTTGCCGAAGAAATTATCTTCTTCAGCAGTTGGCAGGGAAGTGTGGCTATCGGTTGCTCCGACAATTCCGAACTTGTAAGGGTTCGTTCCCAGTTTTTCCTCAAGCGCAAGGCCATTTTTCAGCGCTTCCCGCGCATATTCCTTGTCAAGCATGTCATCTGTCTTGGCTTCGGAAACATCCAGATTACCAATATCCCAGGTCCCATAATCGGCAAACTCATCATCTGGTGAAAGGAACGGATGGGCTTCTCCGTCGCCCTTTATCTGGGTGATTTCGTACATTCGTTCCCACTTGGCCCGCTGCTCCACATATTCCTTGTCCAGCTTGCGGCCTGTATACTGCGCGTCTATCGGGAACATGATGCCATTGGAAAGATTGCCATTATGGGCAAAAGCCATGGCTGAACCGTTGGTCTTCTCCTCATAGGCTTCAAGATATTTGTACAAATCAAGTGGGTCGGTACTTCCAACCGGCGCCTGTGTTGTATAGGGCACAACCAGCCGCGCCCTGTCTGCACCATCGCGGAATATGACATTGCGGTGCATGTTGCCGCCCTTGACCAGCGACGTCCATTCAAAGCCGATAAATGTCGTAAACGATCCCGGGTCATTGAACTCCTCTGCCGCATTGACCACATCATCCCAAATCGTGGCATAACGCCTTGCACCAGGGGAATACTGGGCAATCAATTCCGGCTCCATTGCGCCCTGGGAGAAGGTACCAATCAGATCGAGCGTCGCATCCACGGCTTCCTGTCCACCGGCATTGAAGCCCTTGGACCAACGCGCACCCTGCTCATATTTCGTCACGGAAGGTGCCGCCGCAAGTATATCGTTGATAAAGCCCATTCCATCGGAGTGATCGGTAATGGCTAACCAGTCCAGCGGGCGCGAAAGGCGGACCGGTTGCCCGGAAGATGCGGTGATCTGCTCGCCACGAGCAAGCCTGTAGGCATCCCTTGGCGGTACCCGGTTGCCAAAACCTCCTGCATCCATGGATAAAGATGTGTGCAGATGATTATCGCCCCATAATGGGCGTTTCGGAAAATTCTGCTCTGCATAAGGAGAATATGCCTCACCGGCATATTGCTCGGATAGCTGACTCTCATTGGCCTGGAACTCCTGGGCATGACTGTAAGTTACAGTTGCCATCAAGAATGCCGTTACGCTTGAAATTACCGCTTGGGGACGAAATTTCCTCATCCGATCTACTCCTTCGAATTTATCCGGACAGGTACTGTTATTTAGAAGCAAGCCTTCGACCCGATGGGCCGAACTCCAACAGCCTATCGCAACAATCGACAGGTCTCAATCATTTACACGCAAACGTCATGACAGAAATAAATGGTCAGAAATCACGGGGCTCGTAAATAACCCTGACATCCTTCCAGGTGCCGAATTTATCCTTCGGCAGGACATCAGAAAGCTGGCAATTGCCGGCGCGAAGATTTCTGGCGAGGCTTCCGACGATCGCGGTCTTGTGTGACGGGTTCTGAACCCCATTCACAATGATCCGAGGCACACGAATAATTTCTCCATCACTGGAAAGTTCCATGTCTACTGCGACTTCAAGATTTGAGGTGTCAACGAATATCGGGATCTTCCAGCACTCATTGACCCGCGCCTTGAGCGCATCATACTCGCCTTGCGTCAGCTTGCCGGACTCACTTTGGCCTTCCGACAAGACTGCAACTTGTTGCTGCTCTGTCTTTGCGCCGCCTGCAGTGTTTTCCTGCGTATTAAGTAACTGACCAATCTTGTCTGTTACCGATCTGTTTTTTTCGGTCGAAGCTGCTGTGCGTTTCTGCTTGGCTTCTTCCGGCTCCCTTTTCACTGGTTTGGGCTTCGGCCGGTCAACCGGCGCGTTCTGCGGAAGCGGAATTATTTCGGACTGTTTGGGCTTTTCACCGGGGTCCAGTTTGGCCAGGTCATCCTTGATTTCAGGCTCAGCTGGTTCTGGCGGTTTTGGCTCTTCGAGTTTTGCTACCTCCGTT
>JBPCWJ010000458.1:0-9648 GCA_051009635.1 Rhizobiaceae bacterium | reverse complement strand
GCATTGGCCCAGACTGCTTTTTCCTTGATGGATGACAAGCTTGAATTTGCAAAATCGGCAAAGGATGGTGACCGGTTGTCAGCCGGTCAAAAAGTGGCGGTGATACAGGGTTCTGCAAGGGCAATTTTGGGTGCAGAACGTGTTGCTCTCAATTTTCTCATGCGAATGTCGGGAATATCTACCTATACAGCCCGGTTCCAGGACCGGATATCCCATACGAAGGCTCGTATCTGCTGTACACGCAAAACGGTGCCGGGACACCGTGCATTTGATAAATATGCAGTCAAATGCGGCGGCGGCTCAAATCATCGTTTTGGTCTCGATGATGCGGTGCTGATCAAGGATAATCACATTGCGGTCTGTGGCGGTGTTGCAATTGCGATTGAACGTGCCCGGGAGTTTGCCGGCCATCTGGTGAAAATTGAAGTCGAAGTCGATACCTTGGCCCAATTCAAGGAAGCGCTGGAAGCTGGACCTGATGTCGTATTGCTCGATAATATGGGACCCAGGAAACTTGGTGAAGCTGTTTCGATTAACCTCGAGAACAATGGTGGTAGCGTGAAGCTCGAAGCATCCGGCAATGTAAATCTGGATACGGTAAAATCGATCGCAGAGACAGGTGTGGATTACATCTCCACGTCAAAGGTTACCATGGCAGCACCTACGCTGGACCTTGGGCTTGATATTGCAATTTCATAGGTATTTTTTGCGCATTTAGAAAATAATGAAAGTAGTTACAATTAAGTACATAGATCAATACGTCCAAGAGCAGTCATTAAACTACAGTGTAACTGCGTAAGTTACGATGGTTATTGATCTTCGATTTTAGGCAGGAAATATTCTTCTGATTTTTGTCTTTGAGGACTTTTGGTCTACTGGAGGCAGTATGGGTACTGAAAACAGTTCATTTATAGTATTAGCGGGATATGATCCTTCTTCATTTGGTGGAACTGCGAAATCCATCGAAGCGTCTGATGCCGCTGCTCGTGCCAATGAGTTGATCAAGGATCAGCAAAATGGAACCCCAACTACCGGTAAAGGTTCAGCTAACGGTTCCGGGACCAGTTCTGCGGGCGTTGGGGATCAAACGGTCGAGGAAAGCGAGAAGTCAGATTATACTGACACGAAAGACAATCCTTCAAAAAAGGTAAGGATTCCAGGATTTAGAATATATTGAACGACTTTCTGGATTATTCAGGGTAGGCGCAAAACTGAACACTGAGGTAAATCCAGCTTGGACGGTGGCAGTCCATCACCCCACGCTACTCAAAAATTTGATTTGTATAGTTTGCTCCACATCGTAAGTTTCTGCATGGAGAAAATTCAGCAGGCCGCCATGGTATCAATTGGGCGGGCGGTGTTTTTTACCGGATTCGCGATTAGCATGATCATGTTTGGTCTTGCCTTTGATTTTTTGCTGGCACTTCGTTCCGGGGCAATCCTCACGCTGGCGCTGGCGGTCTTGTTGATGTGGTTCGCGCAAAATGTACAGTCCAGGAGGCCTGAGAATTGCGAGGCCTGGCTCTTGCTCAGGGAGGATGAGCGACCCGAAAGTGAGGCCGCACGGCGTGTTTTCTTCACGATCATGCACGACACCTATCTCTATTTTGCTGTCCGGGTATTTGCGATTGGAGCCGTCATGTTGACGCTCTCGGTCCTGCTGGGGCTAACGGGCCTTTCAGGCGGTTTGGGCAACAGCCTTTCCTGACCCTCATTTTCGCAAGATCATGACGTGTTCCGACACGGTTAACCCAGACGCCCGACTTTCAATCCCGGTGCTGGACGCTCTTCAAGCACTTCACCACGGAACTGGAATAGTGCTGCTGGCCGCCCGCCAGTCAGGCTGGTGGAAGCACCGGTTGGTTCCACCAGCTTTGCATTTTCCACCAGACGTCGGAAATTCTGTTTATGCACTGGTCGCCCGAAAATGCTCTCAACTACCTGCTGCAAGGCGGTCAAGGTAAATTCTGCTGGCATAAGCTCGAAAACAACCGGCCTGTACTTCAGTTTTGCCCGTAGCCGCGAGACCGCAGTTGCCAGAATTCGCCGATGATCGTGATCCATGGGCCGGCCTGTCGATCCCGTAATCTTCTTTTCGCCATGTCGGCCATCGCGAATGCTCTCATCAAGCAGGCCAGCGGAGTACATGAGCTCATACCGGTCGAGCGCACGCTCCTCATCCCATTGGGTGCCATCTAGTCCGAAAGCTATCCGAACCCGGTTTGAAGGACGTAGACCCTGGCTCTCATGCTCATGATTGTCAGCTTCAGCCGACCATCTCGCAAGTTGGGGCAGAATTTCATCGTCAAGGATCGTTGGCCTGCCTCTGCGCCAATCTTCCCACGGCAGGAACTCATACCAGTCACGAAACTCGGCTCCAACCAGCATCAAGGTGTATATCTGGTCGGCTTGAACCCTCGTCAAAGCCAGATATCCAACAGATACAATATGAGGAGAACTGTCATTCGGCGATCTATGGCGCCCGCGATCCCCAAAGGTGTATAATTGCTCTACATGGCCAAGCCGCAATGCGGTCTGTTCTTCCACCCAGCCGCGCAGGCCGATTTCCATGGTTCTGTGCGTACGGGGGTCAAACGGGCCGGAAGGCAGGGCGTCTGCAAACAGCTCATCGGGACCCGGTACGCGTAGAATACAGGGATTGTTTTCGATCATCGTAACGATCGCTGCATTCAGGCCGATTTCTATCCGTTCTGCCAATGCTGCAATCCCGTTTTGGTGGCATCATCGATCAGGAAATTTCTCCTATCTCGTAAAATGCGTCCAGAAATAATTCCTGCGCCCGCCGGGCAATTACCGGTTCGAGAAACTCATCGGCAAGTGGCTCGTTTCCCGGCCGGCCAAACAGTTTGAGCGCTTCGCTTGTTTCAAAACCAGCCAGTCTGGTCGCCTCGTGAAATGCTGTGATCGAATCTGCCCGCTTGATGTTCTTCTTTTGCTTCATTGAGGCTTCAGACGGCAATCCGAAACGCAGGTGAATTGCGGTCAACAGCCTCTGTTCGACTGATTTGTATCCATCGCCAAGGACGGCCTTGAACGGAGATATCATGTCTCCAATCACATATTCGGGTGCGTCATGCAGCAATGTCATGAGCTGCTGTTCCTTTGAGATTGCGGGGTTCAGCGTGCGCGCCACATGCAGCACAGCAACTGAATGTTGGGCTACCGAATAGGCGTGTTCACCATGGGTCTGGCCATTCCAGCGTGCTACCCTCGCAAGCCCATGAGCTATGTCTTCGATTTCAATATCGACAGGCGAGGGCTCAATCAGATCCAGTACCCGTCCAGAAAGCATTCTCTGCCATGCCCTTGTCTTGATATCAGTCTTGGCCATGCGATTCAGAACCAGTGCTTGTGGGATACTGTTTTCATGTCAGTATTTTAGTCCTGCGGCCAGCCAAAATTGGCATAATCGGGTATGCTTGTCTCGATCTGCTGGCCATCAGCTGTAATCGCTTCACCATCTTCCCTGGCATCTTTAACCCGGTCCAATCTCATTAATGCCAAACCGGTTTGCCCTGCAGAACTACCCATTGTTCCGGCAGGTTTTTGACCGGCACGTATTTCAGTGCCAAATGGGGGCAAGTATTGAGTGGATTCAACTCTCAAAATGCGCGTGCGAATTTTTCCGCGATGCTGCATTCTTGAAACCACCTCCTGGCCGACATAACAACCTTTAACAAAATCAACGCCGCCAAATTGGTCCATCAAGACTTCATGGGGAAATACTTTTCCATATTCAAAGTCCTTGCCGCCCTCGGGCATTGCAACCGCGATTCGGTGGGCCTGATAATCTCCTTCACTAATATCTGATGGACATTGACCATATACGCGATGACCCATGGATGAGTTTCGCGGGTCAGTCACCACAATTCCATCCACGTCGCCCGGGCTTCCGCTCCAAACAGCATACACTTCGATTTCAGAACCCGCATTTTCAATGGCTACATCTGCCCGCAACTTGTAGAAATTCAGGCGCTTGACGAAGTCCGTTTCCAGGGCACCATCAAGATCAATCAGATATCCTTCTGATCTGCGTATCAGGAAAAAATCGAACAGTATCTTACCCTGAGGTGTAAGTAGCGCACCAAAACTGGCCTGGCCGGCAGCCAATCCCTCTACTTCGCAGGTCAATATGCCTTGCAGCAGCTTGCCGGCATCGCTGCCTGTTACCTGCAACAAAGTGCGATCGCGCAAATATGCGTATTTGCACTCACTCATGAGCGACGATTCCTTCGGTTGGAAAATCGTATTTAGACCTGCAAGACCGAACCGGCAAGGGCGCTCTTTCGTGTAATGTAATAGAGTCTCTACTTAATCGCCTGCCACGAAGAAACGCCAACGCCCTTCAGGCGTAATGCCCACACGATAGAATGAATAGGCACCGAAATTCTTCATTTCCTCATAATCTCCATGCGTCATCAGCTTGTAGAGTTCGACACGCTGACTGGCATCAAGATCAAGAATGGGAATGCCGTAGAAATACGGCCACACATAAATCTCGTTTTCCGTGCCCTTGTCCAGATGTACATAACCGGCTTCCAGAACCTCTTGCAGGATCGCCAATATTTCATAGCCTTCCTCATCCCCAGACATGGATTTGAGAAAATCGACAGGGCTTTGATCCATACCGCCAAGTGTCAGCATGGTCATATCGTCGCCTGTACCAATGTAATTGGCCAATTTCTCGATATCGCCCGCCTTTGCTGCGTCGACCAGCAATTGACGCATCTTGCGGGCCGGAAATGGCAATGAGGAAATGTCCCTCTGAATTTCAGGTATTTCGTAATCGTCATCGACCAGTAAACTACTTTTTGGCTGACCGGTCTCTTCGCCGTCATCACCTATTTCCGCAAGGTGAAATGAAGTTGCCTGATTTTCGAAATTCATTCGCCCGGCAGCTTGTGCAGAAGCACTGAAATCAAGGGCAATACCAGACGATAAAAGACCCGAAACTGCTAATGACCAAATGATTCTTGTATAACGACGAATTCTCATGACTCGCTTTTACTTCAAGAGCAGTCGCCGTGAAACCCCGGCTGCTTCAACACAATTGACGGAATTGGATTTGGCGAAATTTGAAATACGATTTACTGGAGCTGTTCAGGAGCCAGAAATTGGCCTTCCTGCGCCATTTTCGACATGGCATTTGTCAGGTCAATTGCGGATTGCGGACTGATCGAATCCGAGATCTCGTCAATCAGCGCATGCATCATTTCCCGTGCAAGAATGTCGACCTCAATTCCGGCCTCCATACCTTCTTCCCAGGCCTCGGCGAGAAGATTGCGTGCAATATTGCGCTTCTCCCGGAGGATCAATTCATTAATGGAATCAGATTCAAAAAATTTCATTGTCGTACAAACCAATACGTTTGATTGCTCAATATATTTGGGCTGGCGAACAATATCGGGATTCTGATGTAATTGGGATAAATCTTGTTCAATTGGTAAACAGACAAGGTTAATTAATATAGTGGATTTAACCCTAGGGTCAGGACCCTAATTTCCGTACCGGCCCGGAATGTCAGCAGCGATCCGCGTCCCTTGCCTCAAATACCTGTTGGCTGCCTCCGCCGCTGACGGTGTACATTCACGGTAAATTTCCTGATAACTGCGAAAACCCCGATTGAACCTGGACGTGAGCTTGAGGCGCCGTTCCCTACTGGGGTTCTCCTTGGCCAGCATTTCCTGCATTTCATCACGCCAAAGCTGATTTTCCTCCGCTCCACATAGATCTCGCAGATAGTGCAGGGCACCCAATATTTCAGCGAGGCGCATCATCTGGCTGTCATAGGCTGGTGGCAGGGTCTTGATTTTGGAGCCAGGCTGCGCTTCTTCGACCACCGCATTCGGTTCGACAACCGATACACCTTGGGCATGGGAGGTAACAGGCCCAGTACCTGTACTGAGGACTATAGCGAGGACAAACAACAGGTCGCTTTTGGCTCGTGGTTTCCTCAAATTTGCATTTCCATTCTGAAACAACATGGCTCAATCGTGTCGCTGACACGTTGTTACCCATATAATCTCAACCCGGAGAAATTGACAGGGCTAGATACCGGTAATTTCAATATCCTCATGAAATGCGTGCGCCACAAAAGCAAAGGTAACATGGTGAACCAGGGCCGTGCCATCAGATTTTCTCGTTACGGTTATCTGTCCGATATCACGCCCATCTGCAATTGAACTTGAATCAAGCGCAGAGGCCATGCCCTCCGTCCAGTTGATTACCACTCCATCCTTCTCGAATGTCCCGGCCTCCCTTACCGCATCCATCGTAACGACGAATTCGACATCTTTATCCTCTACAATGATCACCCGCGCCATGGGTTCAATCCCCTTTGGCATTGACCCGCTATAAAGGAATGGCCGGTTTGCTGTGTCGTAATAGGCATAGGGATTTCTACCATATTGGCGGAATTCAGGATTGTTTGGAATCAATACCTTGCCTTCAGGATATTTCTTCTTGAATGTCGCCCATGAGACCGTCGTCGATGGTAGCATTTTCAGCTTGGCGCCTGTCAATTCGCCGACAATGGCCTTTCCCGAAAACTGCTGCCACCAGGTTTCAGTCTGCCGGTCATACATAATCAGATCGGAATTTCTCAATCTGCCGGTTGTTCCGAAATCCAGTTTGCGGTCGTCCACCATCGCCGAGAAAACAATGGATGCGTTGCAAAGCGGGCAATAGGTCACCGAAACCGGTTCCCCGCCAATGACATCATTGGCAATCTCATGCCACATCAGCACAGAAAGCGGATAAGCACGGGCATCGCCGTTAACCTCCAGCATGATGACTGGTTCCTGGTCGACAAGTTGGTTCTCAATGCTGACATCAACAAATTTGGGATCGTCTATTGGTGGAATGCCGTCCTTTGGCGGGCCGCCTGACCGGATCTCTGACATTTCAACGGAAGTAATGGAAAAGTCAGTTTTCCAGTTCTCAAACCCCTTGGGATTAGGGTCCGCCGCTACGGGATAAGCCAGCAATACGGCCACGATCAGCACGAACAGGCGAACAAACATTGCGCTACCTCCAGAATCTCCCGGCTTTTGTGACAGGTAGGACGCGGGGTTCAAAATCGATTCTGATCAAGTTTGCGTGTCAAATTTCTCCATGATCCTGGCAATAACGACGTCCGTTCCCGGCGTCAGCTCGAATTCTGCCAGCCTCTTCTGGCTACACCATTCAAGTTCACATGCATCGTCGGCAGCTTCTGCTGTTCCCGAAAATTGACGGCAAACAAATACACCCAAGACGAAATGCTTGGTGATATTCCCTTCTTCATCCCTGGCCATGGGTTCTATAAATTCTGCAAAATGAACATTTTTCGCTGTAAGCCCGGTCTCTTCCCGAAGTTCCCGTACTGCTGCTTCATCCAGCGTTTCGCCAAGGTTCTGTGAACCTCCCGGCAACGACCAATAACCCAAAAATGGCTGCTTGCCGCGTTTGGCCAGCAGCACCTTCCGGTCCTTGATTACGGCTATAGAGACTCCGGTTTGTGGTTTGACCATGGACCTGCCTGTTTTGTGACAATAGAGTGCAAATGCATAAATATCCGGGCAATTGTAAATTCAGGAGCAACAAAATTCCATGTGCGGCAGATTTACATTGGCGGCAAGCCCGGAAGTCGTGGCCGAGTTTCTCGGACTGGAAGAGTTGGAGGCTTTTCCCCCGCGCTACAATATTGCGCCCACCCAGCCAATCCTGATGGCTGTGAACGGGCCGGCAAACAAGAGACAGGGCATTCTTGTCCGCTGGGGTCTGGTTCCAACCTGGGTCAAGGATCCCGCCGATTTTACCCTGTTGATCAATGCCCGTTCCGAAACCGCAGCAACCAAACCTTCCTTTCGTAATGCAATGCGCCATAGGCGAACGCTTGTACCAGCCACCGGATTTTTTGAATGGCATCGCCCGGCAGACAAGAAGGCACCGAAACAGGCTTATCTGGTGAAACCCAGGAACGGTGAGATCGTTACTTTCGGAGGATTAATGGAGACCTGGCATTCCGCTGACGGAGCCGAGATCGATTCAGGCTGTATCCTGACTTGTGAATCAAACCCTGAATTTGCCCAGATACATCATCGTATGCCGGTAGTCATAAAGCCGGAAGATCACGAGCAATGGCTTGACTGCATGAACAACGAGCCGCGTGACATTGCGCCTCTGATGCAGCCGGTGGAAGAAGGTTTTTTTGAAGCGATCGCCGTCAGTGACAAGGTCAACAAGGTTGCCAACTCCGGGCCGGATATCCTTGAGCCGGTTAAGTCAGGAGATACTCCTTCACCCGTTGCCAAACCAAGGGCAAGAAAGTCAAAACCGGATACTGGCGACGGCCAGTTCGATCTTTTCTGAAAATTGACGAAAGCTTGAGATGATAGGAGCGGCGGCAGCAGGATTCGCACTGGGCGCATCACTGATCATTGCGATCGGCGCGCAAAATGCATTCATCCTCCGAATGGGCTTGTTACGCCAGCACGTCTTCATCGTGTGTCTGGCTTGCGCCTCGACCGACGCCATCCTTATTGTTTTGGGAGTGGCGGGAGCCGGAATATTTGTCGAGCAGTTTCCAGGCCTCCTGAATGCGGTGAAGATTGCCGGCGCTCTCTATCTTCTGGGCTATGCCATCCTGTCAGCACGGCGGGCATTTTCGCCTCATACTTTGAGGCCGGATGAGAGTGCCCCCATGTCATTGAACGCAGCACTCGCCCAATGCATGGCATTCACCCTTCTCAACCCGCATGTCTATCTTGATACGGTAATGCTGATCGGCGCCTATTCTGCCGGATATGAGGGCGCACAAAGGCTACTGTTTACAGCAGGAGCAGTAACAGCGTCATTCATCTGGTTTTTTGGGTTGGGCTATGGCGCGCGACTATTAACTGGCCTGTTCGCGCGGCCGATGTCCTGGCGAATTCTTGACGGCGCCATCGCGCTCGTCATGACTGTCTTGGCTCTAGCTTTGCTTCAAGCTTGAGCTGTATGTGACCGTTCCATTGGCGCGGCTATTCTTGCTGCGCACGCACTTGGCTGCAGCTACTGCCTGAATGCCGATTGCGCGGTAATGGCTGCACAATGCTTCGTCGCGATTACGTTGATCACGGGAAACAAATTGCTTGTGCAATTTGGTTGAATAATGGGTCATCTTCGTTACTTTCTTGGTCATTAACAAACTGCCCTTTTGCGGCAGTGCCATTTTTTGCAGGCTACATACCCACCGCATGGCAATAATGAGGCGAAAAGGTTCCCAAAAAACGAATTTTTTGTCTGAAGCGTACATTTTTACTAAAATCCTCCCCTAATTTGTATGTTTCCTCCTCCATAGTTGTATTTTGGCAACGAAATTCGTTCCGTCTATTCGTATTTTTTACGGATTATGAACCATGTTCGGGTTGACGGATTATTGATAAGAGGCAATATGCCACCCATGAAAACGGTCCTATCCGCCCTTTGCGGCGTTTGCATTATCTGCACGATTATCAGCTAGCATTCCGCTGGCCTGGCCGTTCTTTTCCTTAATTCATTGAAACCGAACGTCCCGGCCACGGGCAAATGGCTCGTCGTGCGATCTGGTGTTCAAGGGTCGCGATACTGGATTTGGAATCTAAATCGTTGGAAGAAGAATAGTAC
>JBPCWJ010000457.1:0-7783 GCA_051009635.1 Rhizobiaceae bacterium | reverse complement strand
ATCAACAGGAATATGATCACACCCAAAATCCACAATACTTCGCGTGGATTCTTGTAGGAGCCGTAATACATCCCACGGAACATATGAATATAGACGGCAACAAAGAACATCGAAGCGCCATTTGCGTGCATACGGCGCATCAACCAGCCATAATTCACATCACGCATTATGTGTTCGACACTTTGGAATGCCATGGCAGCATTCGCAACATAGTGCATTGCCAGAACAATACCGGTCAGAATTTGTGCGACCAGCATCAGGGAGAGGATGCCGCCAAATGTGTACCAGCCATTCAGATTGCGTGGTACCGGATAGGCAACAAAACTGTCATAGATCAGGCGGGGCAGCGGAAGGCGGGCATCCAACCACTTCATGAAGCCATTTTGCGGATTGTAGGTTGAATGACCTGCACTCATTGAGAATTCTCCAACGGCCCTTTAGCCGATCGTGATTGTCGTGTCTGAAGTAAATTCGTAAACCGGGATTTCCAGGTTGCGCGGAGCTGGCCCTTGCCGGATACGACCGGCAGTGTCGTAGTGCGAGCCATGGCAAGGGCAGAACCAGCCGCCAAAATTGCCGGCAACGCCAACGGGCACACAACCAAGATGGGTGCATGATCCAATCATCACGATCCAGTTTTCCTTACCTTCGCCCGCTGACCTGTTTAAATCAGTTGCTGGCGAACCGGCAGGAAGGTTTTCATTCTCTGCGCTTTGATCCTTGAGATCTGCCAAGGGTACAACCTTGGCCTCTTCAACTTCCTTGTCGGTACGATTGCGAATGAAAACGGGCTTGCCGCGCCATTTCACCGTGATCGCCTGACCAGGTTCAATCAACGAGATATCGACATCAATCGACGCCAGCGCCCGTGTAGAGGCATCCGGGTTCATCTGATCGATAAACGGCCAGGCAAGTGCAGCTGTACCAACGGCAGCCATTGCGCCTGTGGCTATATATAAAAAGTCACGACGATCTTCATCGATCGGTTCTTCGGTTTTCGTTGCACTCACGTCAATGCTTCCTTTCGGAAAGAAACCTTATTTTACTTATTCCAATTTCAAACTGGATTCGTGTCCTATTATTCATACCTACATCTGTTGTCCAGCCATCACCCCTCAAAATGGCACAATGTCGCGGTAACATTCACTATTTGTACCAAACATTGCCATATCTGCTACACCAGACATTGATATCGCAACCTACCCCGGCATAGAAGACATAAAATTTCACCCTGTGGGAACCATGGCTCCACCAATACTGTTTCTAGAGAATATCCACCTTACTTTCGGTGGCCAACCCCTTCTCGAAGGGGCTTCAATCCAGGTTTCCCCCGGTGACAGGATCTGTCTTGTCGGCCGCAACGGATCGGGGAAGTCTACCTTCCTGAAAATTGCGGCTGGTATCCTTGAGGCTGATTCCGGCGAGCGGTTTATTCAGCCCGGCACGACAATAAGATATTTGCCCCAGGAACCAGACATGTCAGGCTTTGTCAGCCTGCGCGATTATGTTCATGCCGGATTGGCACCGGGGGATGATCCTCATCAGGCGGACTACCTCCTGGACCAGTTGGGGCTTTCGGGCGACGAAGACCCTGCCTTGGTATCTGGTGGTGAAGCAAGGCGCGCCGCAATTGCGCGCACCCTTGCGCCCAACCCGGAAATTCTGTTGATGGATGAACCAACAAACCATCTCGATCTTCCGGCGATAGAATGGTTGGAGAGCGAGCTAGGTAGTTCCCGCTCCGCAATAGTGCTGATAAGCCACGACAGACGATTTCTTTCAACGCTATCAAGAAAAACCGTGTGGATTGAAAGGGGATCTACCAGAACTCTCAACAAGGGCTTTGAGTATTTCGAGGATTGGCGGGACAAGACGCTCGAACTGGAAGAAGCTGAACACCACAAGCTGGGCCGGAAGATTGCGCGCGAAGAACATTGGATTACCCATGGCGTTTCCGGGCGGCGCAAGCGCAACATGCGCAGGGTGGGAGAGTTGGCCGAAATGCGAAAACGGCAGGCGACCACGAGAACGGCGGCCGGGGACGTAAGCATTTCAAGCGCTGAAAATGCAGCTTCAGGAAAATTGGTCGCGAAGCTGGACAAGGTCTCCAAAAGCTGGAACAGCCGAAAGGTGGTCTCAAATCTTTCGACCACAATCAACAGAGGGGATCGATTGGGTATTGCTGGCCCCAATGGCTCAGGCAAGACCACGCTTGTTAACCTGATTACCGGGAAAAATCATTGCGATTCAGGCAATATTCGGCTGGGTTTGAACCTTAAAACACTGGTGATCGACCAGACGCGTCAATCCCTCGACCCTTCATCAACCTTAAAGGATGTTTTGACCGGAGGCGGTGGCGATCTCGTCCAGCTTGGTTCAACCACCAAGCACGTTGTCAGTTACATGAAGGATTACCTCTTCACACCAGAACAGGCAGGAACCGCAGTGTCAAAACTGTCAGGCGGCGAACGCGGCCGGTTGATGTTGGCCCGCAGCTTGCGTTCACCCTCCAATGTTCTGGTTCTTGACGAACCAACCAATGATCTCGATCTGGAAACACTGGATGTCCTTCAGGAATATGTCGACGGCTACGAAGGGACCGTCATCCTAGTCAGTCATGATCGCGATTTCCTCGACCGAATATGCACATCGATCCTCTATCCTGAAGGAGATGGCGTCTGGCACGAATATGCCGGTGGATATTCCGATATGCTCGCCCAACGCGGTGGTGTGTTGAACACACAGAAGAACGCAAAACAGCCAGCAGCAAAAACACACAGGACAGAAAGCAGGCCAAAGCCTGGTCAGAAATTAGAAAAATCCAGGCTTTCCTTCAAACAGAAACATGCCCTGGAAACACTTCCCGAGGAAATTTCAAAACTGGAATCCGAGATCGCCAAACTGCAAACCGCGCTGGCAGATAACGAGCTCTACACAAGGGACCGCAAGAAGTTTGATGCCTATTCTACAGCATTGACAGAACGTCAGAGCACGCTGGAAACGTTGGAAAATCAATGGCTTGAACTGGAAATGCTACGCGAGGCGACTGAAAACTAGCGTCTCCCAAGCCAACCTCAGGCCGAAAATATAAGTGCGGAACCAGCCACTACCAGAAATGCGCCCAACCACGCTCCGGCTGCAGGTCGCTCGCGAGTATGTATCCAGATAAGGGGTAAAACCAGTGCCGGCGCCGTCCCGGACAGGGTTGATACAATTCCCACATCACCACCAGAAAGCGCAAACAAAACCAAAGTCATCCCAAGCGCCATGGCAAGAAAGCCCGATAGCGCCATCAGGAAAATAATCTTGGCGTTGAGCTTACCCTTTGCGACCATCGTCCTGCCCGGCAACATTAACGCCAGATAGAAACAGCAAACAGAAATCGTCACGCGGATTGCTGATACCGCAACTGCATCTGCACCGGCATCCATGACCGGCTTGGCAATCAGCGACCCAGCCGCCTGTGCCAATCCGGCAATCAGGCCAACTCCTACACCGATCCAAAGCGGACCTTTCACGGTCTCCCAATGGTGCAATTGCGCCTTTCGCTTGCCAAAGATAATCGCAAGCGTTACCCCCAGAAACACCACAGCTACGCCCAAAATTTCTGTCCAGGTCAGCGTTTCACCCAAAAACAGCCAGCCCAGCAAAACTGCCATAGGCGCGCTGGTTGCAAAAAGGATCGACGTACGCCTTGGGCCCATCCGGTTCATGGTCGCAAACAGCGCAGAATCACCCAGGAAAATCCCGACAATGCCGGAAAGCACAATCGGCCAAAGCATATCCTCGGTGATTGTTTGCCAGCTACCGGTGACCGCAACCCAGCCAACCAGCATCACCATGACCATCGACATTCTGATCCGGGTAAATGCAATGGCGCCAAGATGCGCGGCTGGACCAGCATTGATTATGCTCGTCAGCGCCCAGCAGGCAGCGGCAAAAATTGCGGCAAATTCAAAGATATTCATACAGCCGATACCGGCTCCGGCACATCTTTGGCGATAAAGCCTCCTGATTGCCGCTTCCATAACCGGGCATAAAGGCCATCTGCAGCCAATAGTTCCTCGTGGGTTCCCTGCTCGATTATCGCGCCATCATCCATGACGATCAGCCGGTCAAGCTGTGCGATGGTCGACAGACGGTGCGCAATGGCGATGACTGTCTTTCCAGCCATCAATCCCAACAAATTCTCCTGAATGGCGGCTTCGATTTCTGAATCTAGCTGCGAAGTTGCTTCATCCAGCACTAATATCGGCGCGTTCTTCAAAAACACCCGCGCTATGGCTATTCGCTGTCTCTGCCCGCCCGAAAGCTTGACGCCACGTTCACCAATCCGGGCATCGTACCCCTTCCGGCCTTTGCTGTCTTCCAATTCGGCAATGAACTCTTCAGCACTGGCATGCCTCGCGGCAGCAATTACAGCGTTTCTGTCAGCACCCGCCTTTCCATAGGCAATATTGTCATGCACCGAGCGATGAAACAGCGCGGTTTCCTGCTGAACCATGGAGAAGTTTTCACGCAGGCTTTGCTGGGTAACGGCGCGAATATCCTGCCCGTCAAAAAGTACCCTGCCCGTTTGCGGGTCATAAAAACGCAAAAGCAGACTAATCAGCGTGGATTTACCAGCTCCTGAAGGTCCCACCAGCCCGATTTTCTCGCCCGGCCTTATATCCAGCGACACATCGCGCAAGATCGGCCCGCCTTCTCCATATGAAAAGCGTATCGACTCAAAACTGATAGCCCCTTCCTTGAAGCTCAGCGGCCTCGCGTCTGGCGCATCATTCATTGTCAATGGCTTGGCAATTGTCTCCATGGAATTCTGAACGGTTCCTGCCGACCTGAAAAACCCGTTCAGATTGCCCATTAATCGGCCAAGCAACAGGTTCAGGCGCAAGACCATGGCCAGGGTAAATGCCACTTGTCCCGCGCTTATTTCCTGCTTTATCCACAGATCAAGCGCCATATATCCGATTACTCCGATCATGAGACCTGAGGTCGATGAAAGCGCAATTCGTACACCGGAAAGCTTACGGGTAAATTTCTTCAAGGCCACGTGCATGTCAGACATGGCTTCATGAACAAAGGTTTCCTCATCACCGGAACCGGAGTTCAGTTTCACCGTTACAATGTTGGTATATCCATCAACCAGGCGGCCAGAGACCACCGACCCGGCCTCGGCCACGAGTTTTCCATGGTGCCTGACCTGCGGAATGAAATACCGCGCAATTACAGCAAAGACTGCAATCCATATGAAAACCGCAATTCCGAGTCTGAAATCCAGCGCTGCCAGCAATCCCACAGTGGTAAGAGCATAAACCGCAACGAACCATATGATCTGCAATAGCGAGATCATCATGTCGCCGGCAGCCTGGCCTGATTGTAAAACCTTTTGGGCTAGGCGTCCTGACAAGTCGTTTTGAAAATAGGAAAGTGATTGGGAGATCACCTGTTTATGGCTTTGCCAGCGCATCAAGGTGAAGAAACCCGGAACAATGACCTGTTCTTCGATTAGTGCTCCCCAGGCAATCACCAGCGCCCTGCCGATGACGACTATCGCCAGCATCGCAAACAACTCGGTGCCATATTCCGAAATCAGGCTGTCCCAGCTTTCCCGATAGACAGGCGTGGCTTCGGCATCGGCCATGATATCGACGATACGCCCGACAAAACTGAATAAAGCCGCTTCAACCAGCGCATGTACAAATCCATAGATGAGCATTGCCAGAAATGCCCATCTGGCCTGCCTGACATAAAACCAGACATAAGCCAGCAGACGGTTCGGCGGCTCATAGGAATGACGCGGTTTGAAAGGGTCAATCAGGCCCTCCAGCCATTTCAGGAAGGAATCGAGAACTCTCATCTATTGCGCAGCACCCGGAAATTCCGCATCCTCGGCATAGAGGAAGCCGCCGGATTGGCGTGCCCACAATTCGGAATATAAACCACCCCGTTTGACCAGCTCGTCATGCGTTCCGGTCTCAACGATCCTGCCTTTGTCCATGACCACCAACCTGTCCATTTGGGAAATTGTTGATAGCCGGTGCGCAATAGCAATCACAGTCTTACCTTCCATCAGTGCAAACAGATTTTCCTGAATGGCAGCTTCCACCTCGGAATCCAGCGCCGAGCTGCCTGGTCGACCCGTCTTGTAAACAACATCAGGCATAAGGACCAAATAACCATCCGAGGCGTATGTCGACATGTGAGGACGATCGTCGTAACGAGGCGCCGAATATTGATGGTGTCGCTGCGACATCTTCTCGTAGAAGTAAACCAACATGGGATACTTCTTGTCCTGCTCGTAATTTCCTGGAAGCGCCAACGTCGCCTGCAATCGAACGCCATCGGAGTTCTTGTAGTCAACCAGTACTCGTCGGCCCCAAAAATACTCCGCTTGTTGAGGATTGGCGTCAGTTAACTGCAACGGATTTTCGAATTGGGTGTTGGTTACCCAGTAGTTGGGAAAATCCTCAAAAGTTTGCATCGCAAACATCAAGCGATCCGAATCCTTGGCCTTGACCAGCCGTCCGATGTTTTTGTCCTCGTAAAACAACGGCTGCGGCTTCTCGCCAAGTTCCAGCGTGTAGTAGCCACTCTGCTTGGTCCAGTCGCCATAAGCCGAAAGCAACATCGGCTTGGCGGTATCAATGGTTTCTTCTTCTGGATCCAGGCGAACATATCGAAACCGTATCTGCTCACTGTCGCCGAGACCGGCTGTCAAATTGGTTGCCGTGCCGCCTTGCAATGGAATCAGCCACAAGTCGTAACGATGATTGACGATCACTGACTCGCCATCCTCAGTCCATCCCGCGATTCCCCAGGCAGGCTTCTCATAGGGATGATCGTCATCTTCATTAACAAAGTTGACGGGTGCTGTTTTGGAAAGATTGGTTGTCTTGCCATCGTCCAGATTGTGGGCCCAAAGTTGTTCGCCCTTCAAAAAAGCAAACCACTTTCCGTCGGGCGAGTAGCCCATGGGTCGACCCAATGCGCTGGTGATCGGCTGGCGTTCACCCGTCTTCAGATCGATCCGATAATAGTCACCACGACTGCCTCCCCAGGAAACTTCCGCACGGTACTTTTTATCGTCCACGCCAATCCCCCAGCGGCCCTTGCCCTCGATGGAAACTCGTGACATTTGTTTGTCCGCCAAGGGGATGAGCTTGTCTTGCTCAATATGCAACACGGCGGCCAACGTTGAGCGGCGCTCGCGCGATGCACGACGTTGTTGTACCGATTGGACGCGATCGTCCTGCCAATGCCAAACATCGACATTGGGGCGTTCGTCATCTTCGTCCTTTTCCGGTTCGGCGCGTTGTTCCTTCAATCCGGTGAACACCATCGAGCCATCTTCGCTGAATTCCAGCTGGCCGAGTTCGCTGATCACCATATTTTCCGGAAACGATTCATGGTCAGCCGGCACATATACAATTTTCGACTCTGTGCGACTGGCTACGTTCTGTACAACAATCAGGTCGTTTTCTTTTTGGGTGAATCCTTCTTTTTCGTTACCGCGAAGCGCGGCCAGCTGGTCACCCTCCTCGTTCCATTTCAGGCGCGAATAGTCAGCGGTCGACGAATCGATGGGTCGCAATACGTGGGTTGCCAATTCCAGCACGTACAATCCGTTGCCAAAATCATTGGCAGCAGCGACTGTGTACGCCAACAAATCGCCCGTTTCGTTAAATTCAAATGAAGCGACATTTCCGATATTTCGAACGGAGCCGGTTTGCAGATTCACGACGAGCAAATCGGATCCCGTGACGTTGCCGGAATCATCACC
>JBPCWJ010000456.1:0-4034 GCA_051009635.1 Rhizobiaceae bacterium | reverse complement strand
CACAATCTCAGTATCAATCGGATAACCCCGTTCATATCTGATCTCCATCAGCAGGCAATCGGCTTGCTGAATCAACGGAAGCCGTTTTCGGCACAACAAGGAGAAAACGAAAATGAAAACGTCAACAAAGGCAATTCTGGCCTTCTCGGCCATTGTTGTTACCGCGTCTGTACTGGCGGAAACCGCTCAGGCCCGCAAGTTCAATGCGAGCAGGGCACGCGTTGAAGCTGCCTGTGGCTCAAGTGGTGCCGCCTATGGAACCCGCAGCAATGGCGCCTATGGATGCGTCAATGACAATGGCTGGGTTCACTGCACTGCCAGAGGATCTTGCGAAGGCGGTCGTGCATCCCGTCAAACCTCCAGAAACTCATCCAGAGCAATGCCGCCATCGCGAAACCGGTAGCGGTCTGAAACCAATTGAAAGGAAACTAAAATGACAATTTCAAACTTGATAAATGCAAAATCATGCCTGGGCGTGATTGCCGGTGGCAGCATGCTGCTACTCGGTGCAATTGCAACACCGGCTCCCGCAAATGCATTCGGTATCACCGATGTTTTTGGTGCTATCGAAGATGTTGTCGAATTCACCGAGGACAAAATCGGAGATGCAGGCAGGGCTGTCGGCAAACGAGTAAGGAAAATTGGCCGTGGCACGATAACCTCTACGCGGCCGAGTGGCGGACGCCAGGTGACCGGTCGTCCAACAAACAGCGGTAATACCGCCGCGCCTCCTTCCAGGCGTAGAGCAACATCCAGCGCACTGCCGCCCGCAGGAGGTGTAGCGAAGCCGACTGGTGACCGTGGATTGCCACCACCTCGCCGTACTTCACAACGGCCGAGGCCGATTACCGAAGGTGACGTAAGGCCGCCGGTAATTAGCTGCAATTCCAAGTTCGAGAATTGTAGTAATGGACATCACTGGGACAAAGGCCACAAGAAAAAGAGCAAGGCTACCCATGAGCGTCGTAAACACCGTGCCGAAAATACACGCAAGGTAAGGAGTTCTAAAAAGCGCAATTTCAAGAAGCGCAGCTCCAATAGACGCCACTCGCGCAGAAATGGCTAATAGTCTGCGCAATTCATTAAGGACGCCCCAATCTCTGGAGCGTCCTTATGATTCCAGAATTGGCTCTATCCGCTCTCGGTATTAAATTTAGAATTTTAGTATATTGGCAAAACCTGTTTTCTCGTGCATTCCTTGGCCTGGAACCCCGATCCCTGCGTAGCGTGTCCTGCGCGAACCTAGAGCCATACAATGAACAGCAAAATCTCGTCCGTTGAAGCGCAATTGTTTCATGTCCCGCTTGCGGAAGTATTGGTAGATGCCAAGCACGGCGACCACCATTTCTTCGAGCTTGTCACTGCTACGGTCCGGCTGGAAGATGGCAGCGAAGGCACCGGCTACACCTATACCGGCGGGAAGGGTGGGCATGCCGTTCTGGCCATGATTGAACACGATCTTGCGCCATTCCTGATCGGCAAGGATGGAAGTCAAGTTGAGGATTTGTATGAAGCAATGCAGTGGCACGTCCACTATGTGGCGCGTGGTGGCATTGCCTCATTTGCAATTTCCGCAGTTGATATCGCGCTTTGGGATTTGCGAGGAAAACAAACCGGTCAGCCACTCTGGAAGATGGCAGGCGGTTCAGGAACTTCCTGCCGGGCCTATTGTGGTGGAATTGATCTCAATTTTGAGCTGCCCAAACTACTGGACAATATCCGCGGTTACCTCGCTGCAGGTTTCAACGGTGTGAAAATCAAGATCGGAAAACCTGATCTTGCCGAAGATATTGAAAGGATCGCTGCAGTCAGGGAGCTTGTTGGTCCGGATATCGCCTTCATGGTGGATGCGAATTATTCCATGACGGTTGAACAGGCCATTGAAGCCTCAAATGCGTTCAAGCAGTTCAATCTGGTTTGGTTTGAAGAGCCTATTATTCCGGATGACTATTCCGGCTTTGCAATAATCTCGGAAGCGACCGGTATGCCTTTGGCCATGGGTGAAAACCTACATACAATCCATGAGTTTGAGATGGCATTTGAGCAATCCCGATTAAGCTACATCCAACCGGATGCATCGAATTGCGGCGGTATAACCGGGTTTTTGCAGGTAGCTGAACTCTCCAGGAAGTATGATATCCCGGTATGCAGCCATGGCATGCAGGAGTTGCATGTAAGCCTGTTGTCTGCCCAGCCAAATTCGGGTTGGCTCGAGGTTCATTCATTTCCGATTGATCAGTACACCATGAGACCGCTAAAGGTAGAAGATACCCTGGCGATAGCTCCGGATGATCCCGGGATAGGTGTGGAATTCGACTGGGAAAAACTCAACCACATAAACATTCTCGGAAAATAGAGGGCTTGTAATGGCATCGAGATCAGCAATTTACCGCGGGAACAAGACATTCTCGATTGAATCGAAGGTTGTTTCTGGCCCTGCCGCAGGTGAGGTTCAGATCAGAGTCGCCTATTGCGGTATTTGCGGAACGGACCTTCACATCTACCTCGGGCATATGGATCAGCGCGTTGGTTTCGAGCGCACCATTGGTCATGAAATGTCGGGGGTTGTATCTGCCGTGGGGGAGGGTGTTTCAGATTTTTCTGTCGGGCAGCATGTGGTGGTCAGGCCGCTCGATCACTGCGGAGATTGCCCGGCGTGCAATGCTGGTCACGACCACATATGCCACTCTCTGAAATTCATCGGTATCGATACGGAAGGGGCCTTTCAGGAATTTTGGAATGTGCCAGCGCATACTGTCCACCTCCTGCCTGACGATCTGGATTTGTCTCATGCAGCGCTGATCGAGCCATTGGCGGTAGCTTGTCACGATGTAGAGCGTGGTCAGGTTTCTGCTGGTGAGGACGTGCTTGTCATTGGTGGTGGACCCATTGGTATTCTGGTGGCTCTGGTCGCCCGCAATGCTGGCGGAAATGTCACGATTTCTGAAATCAACGAGCACCGGCTCGCATTCGCTGAGAAGCTCGGATTTTCAACTCTCAATCCGTTTGAAACAGATACTGCGAAATCAATTCATGAAAGCACCGGCGGAAAAGGTGCAGATGTGGTGTTTGAGGTTTCAGGCAGCCAACCGGGAGTAGACTTGATGACTGCCGCTGCTGCAACGCGTGGCAGAATTGTCATGGTAGCAATCCACGCGGCCAAACCGCAAATAGACATGTTCCAGTTTTTCTGGCGCGAGCTCGAATTGATCGGGGCGAGAGTTTATCGCCCGGAAGATTATGACGCCGCGATGCAATTGCTCGCAGATGGAATAGTAGATTGCGACAGTTTCATTACTGACATTCAGCCTTTGGAAGAAATTCAGGGTGCCTTTGAAACCCTGACCGGCAATCCCAATGCGATGAAATCGATGATAAGGGTTTCAGGAGAAATAGCATGAGTATTTTGAGATCCTTCGACCTAAGCGGAAAAACCGCCTTGGTGACAGGTTCCAAACGTGGAATTGGCCGGGCGATGGCTGAAGCGTTGGCGGAAGCAGGTGCCGACATCATAGGCGTTAGTGCATCCATGGAACCTGGTGGCGGTGAGTTGGGTGATTCCGTACGTGCTATAGGGCGCGCATTTTCGGCGTATCAGTGTAACTTCGGCAATCGTACAGAGGTTCATCGATTTGCAGAAACGGTAAAATCTGACCATCCGCAGATAGACATCCTTGTTAACAATGCCGGTACCATAAAGCGGAAACCAGCCACTGAACATGATGACGAACTTTGGGATGCGGTCATCGAGGTCAATTTGTCAGCTCAGTTTGTCTTGACTCGGGAAATCGGCAAGACAATGGTCGAGCGTGGAAATGGGAAAATCATATTCACCGCTTCGCTTCTTACATTCCAGGGCGGGATTACAGTGCCCGGATACGCTGCATCAAAAGGCGGTATCGGGCAATTGACCAAGGCCTTTGCCAATGAATGGGCGTCCCACGGTGTCAATGTAAATGCTATTGCGCCAGGCTATATTGAGACTGATAACACCCAGGCCTTGCAAGATGATGAGGTCAGATACAGATCAATCC
>JBPCWJ010000455.1:0-3331 GCA_051009635.1 Rhizobiaceae bacterium | reverse complement strand
GATCATGCCTTTGAGGTACGAAGGCAGGAAATCGAGACATTTGATCAATTGACCGGCGTTGAAAGTGACGATCCGGACGATATGTATATCCAGCTTGGCAAAACAGGTTCGAACTTGGCGGCATTACAGATCGAGGATATTCTCGGCGTCGAGGCCCAGCCAAACCTGCCCGGAACCATTCACGAATATCCCAACTGGCGGCAGAGACTGCCAATTGGTGCGCAAGAATTTGCCGATGAACCACGAATAAGCCACGCCGCACAAATCATGAAAGCATCTGGACGATAGCCATGACCATTGAGACCATCGCATCAAGCCCGATCGAGGGACAGAAGCCCGGCACATCTGGCCTGCGGAAGAAAACCCACATCTTCATGCAACCGCATTATCTTGAGAATTTTATCGCCGCAATCTGGATTGGAATTGGTGGCGTGGTTGGAAAGACGCTGGTTCTCGGAGGGGATGGCAGATATTTTAATGACCGGGCAGTTCAAGTAATACTCAGAATGGCTGCAGCTGGCGGTGCCCGAAAAATAATCGTGGGACAGAATGCACTTTTGTCCACACCGGCGGCCTCTAATCTTATCCGCAAACGCAATGCGGATGGCGGTATCATCCTGTCCGCCAGCCACAATCCAGGCGGCCCCAAAGAAGATTTTGGGGTTAAATTTAATACAGCCAATGGCGGTCCGGCTCCGGAAGATGTGACAGACCGGATATTTGAAGCAACCGAAACTATCGACAATTACAAGATTTTTACCTCGCAAGATGTCGATATTTCCAAACCCGGCACAACCCGTTTGGCCGACATGGAAATCGAGATCGTCGATCCTGTTGCCGACTACCAGGAATTGATGGAAAACCTGTTTGATTTCGACAAAATCCGGGAATTGTTGAAGCCCGGTTTCCGTCTGCGGTTCGACGCCCTGCATGCCGTTACCGGGCCATATGCGACAGCGATTCTGGAAGATACACTCGGCGCAATGCCGGGCAGTGTTGTCAATGGAATCCCTCTTCCCGATTTTGGTGAAGGTCATCCTGATCCAAATCCGATCTGGGCAAGTGATCTTGTCAAACACATGATGGCCGATGATGCGCCGGATTTTGGAGCTGCCTCCGATGGCGATGGCGACCGCAACATGATCATGGGTCGCGGAATTTACATTACCCCCTCTGACAGCCTCGCAGTCCTTGCGGCCAATGCAGATCTTGTTCCTGCTTTCAAGAATGGGCTCGCCGGAGTTGCGCGATCAATGCCCACGTCGCGCGCAGTAGACAGGGTGGCGGATATACTTAGCATTGAATGCTACGAGACACCAACCGGCTGGAAATTCTTTGGCAATCTTCTGGACGCTGGAAAAGCAACAATCTGTGGCGAGGAAAGTGCTGGCACCGGATCTGATCATATCCGGGAAAAGGATGGCCTTTGGGCAGTATTGTTCTGGTTGAACATTCTTGCCGAAACAGAATTATCAGTCGCCGATATTGTGGAAAAGCACTGGCAGGAGTTTGGCAGGAACTATTATTCACGCCACGATTATGAAGCCATTGACTCCGATGTCGCCAACAAACTGATGGATGAATTGCGCGCTAAACTGCCATCTCTGCGAGGAACGGATACAGGTGGGCGAAAAATTATTGAGGCAGACGACTTTGCCTATGACGATCCGGTAGATGGATCACTGACCAAAAATCAAGGCATTCGGTTGGAATTCGAAGGCGGCGCACGAATTGTTTTTAGATTGTCCGGCACCGGGACCGAAGGCGCAACGCTTCGCGTTTATCTGGAAGAATTCGTTGAGGACCAGAGTCAGATGGGCAGGGACCCACAAGCTGCACTTGCCGGGTTGATAAAGATTGCCGACACAGTTGCAGAGATATCAAAGAGAACCGGGCGAGAAGAACCGGATGTCAGGACCTGAAATTGGCACAGACCCATTCGCAGGCGAAAAAACGACTGGAACGGTGACTTCATTGATGCTGAGTCGTTTCAGTGCCGATTGAGTCAATGTTGACTTGACAAGCCGTACCAGCACGACCGACAAACAGCGCTTGCAATTCTGCTATTCGCTTGCCCAATTTTGCAGATCTGATCCAGAACTCCCAAGAGTCAATCCCGATGACAAAACTCAGCTACCAGCTTTATTCTTCACGCAATTTTCCACCCTTGGAATCGACCTTTTCCATGCTGGCGGATATCGGATATTCGCAAGTCGAGGGATATGGCAGCCTGTATGATTCCCCTGCCGAACTTGCTTCGTTGTTGAACAATGCCGGATTGACAATGCCATCTGGTCATTTTGGTTTGGATGAGCTGGAAACCAACCCGGAGAAAACTCTCGAGACCGCCAGGCTTCTCTCCATGACGGCAATTTATTGTCCGTTTCTGGACGCTTCAGAACGCCCAGATGACAAACCGGGATGGCAGTCATTTGGAAAACGGCTGACTGAAGCTGGCAAGCCTTACCGGGATGCCGGGTTCAAGTTCGGCTGGCATAACCATGATTTCGAGTTCCAGTCCTTGAACGATGGTTCTTTGCCCATTGAAGCAATTTTTGAAGGTGGTCCGGAATTATCCTGGGAAGCAGATATCGCGTGGATCGTCCGTGGTGGCGCTGACCCGCTTTACTGGATCGAACGTCTTGGAAACCATATTTCCGCTGTCCACTTAAAGGACATTGCGAAAGCGGATGAAAATCTGGACGAGGACGGTTGGTCAGATGTCGGCTACGGCACCATGGACTGGCCTGGCTTGCTGGATAGCTTGAAATCAACGCCATGCGATCTTTATGTCATCGAACATGACAACCCCGGTGACCATGAGCGCTTCGCGCACCGTTCATATCAAAAGGTCCAGGAAATCATCGAATCCCCGTCGAATTGAATATGAGGCATTGACAGGTTCGCAAAAAATTCAATCTCAATCGCCAATCAGCCAAAATCGAAGGTCCAGCAAATGTGGAAACCAGCAAAAGACCGTTATGAAAAAATGTCCTATCGCAGATGCGGCAAATCAGGATTGAAATTGCCTGTTTTGTCGCTCGGCCTTTGGCATACTTTCGGTGGCGATACACCCCATGAAACCAAACAGGCCATATGCCACCGCGCCTTTGATCTCGGTATCACGCATTTTGACCTGGCAAACAACTATGGCCCACCACCCGGTTCAGCAGAAGAAGCATTTGGTGAAATCCTGAAAACAGATTTCCGAGGTTACCGCGACGAATTGATCATCTCGTCAAAGGCGGGTTACGAAATGTGGGCTGGCCCTTATGGCGAATGGGGAAGTCGCAAATATCTGATTTCCAGTTGCGACCAGAGCCTGAAACGG
>JBPCWJ010000454.1:0-5723 GCA_051009635.1 Rhizobiaceae bacterium | reverse complement strand
TACAGAGCCTCGGCGATGTTCTCGTGGTCGACGATGATCCGATTCTCCGCGCAATCGCCGAATCTCACTTCGAGAAAAGAGGGGCAGCAAGCGTCCGGACGGCCGGCGATGGTGTGCAGGCCCTCAGCCTGCTCGATGAGGCTACACAGCAACCCGGGTTCTTGCTCTGCGACCTGAATATGCCAAACATGGATGGCATTGAATTCCTGCGCCATCTGGAAAAGCGCAAGTTCAATGGCGCGATCAGCATACTGAGCGGCGAACATGATTCCGTGATCGCGTTGGCGGAATCGCTCGCAAAGACCCACAGGCTCAATATTGTCGGCACGCTAAAGAAGCCGTTGAACGCGGAAAAGCTTGATAAAGTTATCGCTGCGGCAGCCGTGAAACAGGCAATCCCGGGTCCCAACTCATCGACACTCGTAACCGTCAGCGACCTGCGGGACGCAATCTCGAGCCAGCAGATCGTCCCCTACTATCAACCCAAGGTCGACGTCCGGACGGGAATAATCGTCGGCGCAGAGGCCCTGGCGCGTTGGCACCATCCGGAATGGGGCATGATATTTCCCGGGCATTTTATCCCAATGGCGGAAAATTACGATCTGATCTCAGGCGTGACAGACATAATCTTTCGCCAGGCACTGAACGACGTGGCGCGCTGGGCGGCACTGGGTCAGAAGCTGACATGCTCCGTCAATCTGAGTGTCGACAATCTGGATAATATTTCGCTCCCCAACGAGCTCGCCGATCGGGTGGACGCGGCCGGCCTGTCGCGATCCCAGTTCGTGCTGGAAGTCACAGAAAGCAGCCTGCTGGAAAAAGCAGCAACGCCGATGGAAGTATTGGCCCGCTTGCGGATGATGGGGTTCGACCTGTCGATCGACGATTTCGGTACCGGCGGTTCGAATATCGAGAACTTGCGCGATTTTCCCTTCAGCGAGCTCAAGATAGACCAGTCTTTCGTTGGCAAAATGGCCGAGGATGCCTTTGCGCAAGCCAGCGTGAAGGCCAGTGTCGATCTCGGAAAACAGCTGGGCCTTCGCCTCGTCGCAGAAGGTGTCGAAACGGCATCAGTACGCGATTTCGTCACGCAGCTCGGTGTCGATCAGATTCAGGGATATCTTGTCGGCAAGCCGGTCGAAGCGGAGACTTTTCTGCAATGGCTGAGAGGCCGCCGCGCCTCCTGACCCGCCGCATAGGGTTGATGCCCATAAATCCCGCTTGATTGGACGCCGGGAAGTCCCGGCCGCTTAACCCAATCCCAGCGTATCGCGAATAAGCGTCAGGTTGTTGAGGGCTGCTTCCGCCTTGTCGCGGGTTGCTTCATCCTTGGCGTCCGCAACATCTTCCTCGGCATTCTGGATTTCCTGCGCCAGCGCCTTCTTGTCGAGGTCGGCTGAGTCGATCGCCTGCTGGGCCAGGACAGTGAGGCTTTCCGGGCCGGCTTCTGCAAAACCGCCACGTACAAAAATACGCCGTTCCTTGCCGCCTTCCAGAACCACATCGAGCAGGCCCGGCCGCAGCGTGGCCAACACCGGCGCATGGTGCGGCAGCACCTGGAAGTCACCCTCCGAACCGGGGACCACGACGCTTTCCACCGGCTCCGACATCAGAAGCTGTGCGGGTGAGACAAGCTCGAATGTAAAGGTTTCGGCCATGGGCGTTTATGCAGCCTCCGCCGCCAGTTTCTGCGCCTTCTCCTGTGCATCCTCGATGGTGCCGACCATATAGAAGGCCTGCTCGGGCAGGTGGTCGAACTCGCCGTCGCACAACCCCTTGAACCCTCGGATGGTATCGGCGAGATCGACGAGAACACCCGGCGATCCGGTAAAGACTTCCGCCACGAAGAAGGGCTGTGACAGAAAGCGCTCGATCTTGCGGGCACGGGCCACGATCAGCTTGTCTTCTTCTGAAAGCTCGTCCATGCCGAGAATGGCGATAATGTCCTGAAGCGCCTTGTAACGCTGCAGGATCTCCTGCACGCGACGCGCAATCGCATAATGTTCATCGCCAACAACGCGGGGCTCCAGAACACGCGAGGTAGAGTCCAGCGGATCCACCGCCGGGTAGATGCCCTTCTCCGAAATCGCCCGCGACAGCACGGTGGTGGCGTCCAGATGGGCGAACGAAGTCGCTGGCGCCGGGTCGGTCAAATCGTCAGCCGGGACGTAAATCGCCTGCACCGAGGTTACCGAACCCTTCGAAGTTGATGTAATGCGCTCCTGAAGGTTACCCATATCGGTGGCCAGGGTTGGCTGGTAGCCCACAGCAGACGGGATGCGGCCAAGCAGCGCCGACACTTCAGAACCCGCTTGCGTAAAGCGGAAGATATTGTCGACGAAGAACAGCACGTCCTGCCCCTGATCGCGGAAATGTTCCGCAACCGTCAGACCCGACAGACCGACGCGGGCGCGGGCTCCGGGCGGTTCGTTCATCTGGCCGTAAACCAGCGCGCATTTGGAGTCGCCGCCGCCGCCTTCCTTGTTCACGCCGGATTCAATCATCTCCCAATAAAGATCATTTCCTTCACGAGTTCGCTCTCCCACTCCGGCAAAAACAGAATATCCTCCATGAGCTTTGGCGATATTGTTAATCAACTCCATTATTAGAACGGTTTTTCCCACTCCCGCACCGCCAAACAGTCCGATTTTTCCACCCTTGGCATAGGGAGCCAGAAGATCAACGACCTTAATGCCGGTGATCAAGATTTCCGTCTCGGTGGACTGTTCAACAAATTCTGGGGCTGATGCGTGAATAGGCCGCGTTTGATTGGATTTCACTGGGCCTGCTTCGTCTACAGGCTCCCCAACTACATTTACAATTCGTCCCAAAGTTTCTTCACCAACCGGGATAGCGATAGCCTGTCCTGTATCTCTTACTTCCTGTCCTCGAACCAGACCTTCAGTGGTGTCCATGGCAATTGTTCGCACGCTATTTTCACCAAGATGCTGCGCGACTTCCAGAACAAGACGGTTTCCACTATTCTCTGTTTCGAGTGCGTTCAAAATTGCCGGCAATTCGCCATAGAACTGAACGTCCACAACAGCACCCATAACCTGTCTGACCTGGCCGACGGCTCTTTCATTTGCCATAGTTTACTCCTCATTCGTCTTTCATGATAGCATCCAGCTGGATGCTATAGTATTTTAAAGTGCCTCAGCACCGGATACGATTTCAATTAGTTCCTTGGTGATCTGCGCTTGTCTTGACCGGTTATAATAAAGTGTTAGATCGTCGATCATATCACCTGCATTTCTCGTGGCATTATCCATTGCAGACATTCGTGCGCCTTGTTCCGAAGCTGCATTTTCCAGCAACCCCCTGAAAATCTGTGTCGAAATATTACGAGGTAAAAGATCATCAAGAATCTCTTCTTCATTCGGTTCATATTCATAAGCGGCCTGACCGGATGATTTCTCTTCTCCAACGTCTACTTCGTCAGGAATATTGGCTGGAATGAGCTGAAGGGCTTTGGGCTCCTGCGCTATGACAGACTTAAATTCGGAAAACAAAAGTGTGCAGACGTCAAACTCCCCGTTATGAAAATTCTCCAACACATAACTGGCAACCTGCTGTGCATTTTCGAATCCGAGTTGTTTAACTTCCCTGAAGGTGATTGTTTCCTCGATAGAATCTTCATATTGGCTTTTCAACCCGTCGAAGCCCTTGCGACCGACACATAAAATCTTAAACTTTTTATTTTGATCCTGAAGGTATTTTATGTGTTCCCGTGCAAGCTTGACTATATTTGAATTAAAACCTCCGCACAGCCCCCGTTCTGCCGTCGCCACAACAATTAAATGGGTATCTTCCTTTCCAGTGCCAACCAGCAGGGGCGATGCATTGCTTTTGTCAGTTACCCTGTGGTTCAAGTTTGCCAGGACAGAATCCATTCGCTCTGCATAAGGTCTTGCTGCCTCAGCTGCTTCCTGCGCCTTGCGCAGCTTTGCCGCTGCAACCATTTGCATAGCCTTGGTTATCTTTTGAGTTGCCTTAACGCTGGCAATCCGATTGCGAAGATCCTTGAGACTTGGCATCGATTATCCTATTTCCAATGACTTTTTCTACTGTGTCTCGTTATTCAGAAAAAGATTTGGCAAACGTTTCGACTGCCGATTTTAGCTTGCCTTCGTTTTCTTCAGAAATTTCACCTTCCTCACGAATGGCGTCGAGGAGTTCACTGTGAAACTCTCTCATGTATCTCAGCAGATCTTCTTCAAACTTTCCGACTACGCCGACTTCGATTGGATCAAGATAACCGCGCGTTCCGGCATAAATTGAGACCACTTGCTCCTCAACCTTCAGAGGTGAGAACTGAGATTGCTTCAATAGTTCTGTCAGTCGTTCACCTCGAGCAAGAAGACGCTGGGTTGCTGCGTCAAGATCTGATCCAAACTGGGCAAATGCGGCCATTTCCCGATATTGTGCCAGTTCCCCTTTTATGGCTCCTGCAACCTGCTTCATGGCCTTAACCTGAGCAGCCGAGCCAACGCGGGATACTGACAGCCCCACATTAACAGCAGGTCGAATCCCCTGGTAAAACAGGTCCGTTTCCAGAAATATCTGGCCATCCGTTATTGAAATGACATTGGTCGGAATATAAGCCGACACATCATTGGCCTGAGTTTCAATTATTGGCAAAGCCGTCAGCGATCCTGCACCATGCTCCTCGTTAAGCTTCGCAGCCCGCTCCAGAAGGCGACTATGAAGATAGAATACATCCCCGGGATAAGCTTCGCGTCCTGGTGGACGTCGAAGCAGAAGCGACATCTGGCGATAGGCAACCGCCTGCTTCGAAAGATCGTCATAAACCATTAGTCCGTGCATACCATTGTCACGGAAATACTCTCCCATGGTACAGCCCGAAAACGGTGCAAGAAACTGCATGGGAGCCGGGTCAGAGGCTGTTGCAGCGACAATAATTGAGTACTCAAGAGCGCCGTTTTCTTCGAGCACTTTAACAAACTGGGCTACCGTAGATCTTTTTTGACCCACAGCTACATAAATACAATAAAGCTTTTTCGATTCGTCGTCGGCCTGATTGATTGATTTTTGATTGAGTATGGCATCAAGCGCGACTGCCGTTTTTCCGGTCTGACGGTCGCCGATTATCAGTTCACGTTGACCTCTTCCGATGGGGATCAGCGAATCAATAGCTTTAAGCCCTGTCTGCATAGGCTCATGAACTGATTTTCTCGGAAGTATGCCTGGAGCTTTAACATCTACCCGGCCTTTCGATGCGCTTTCAATCGGCCCCTTGCCATCGATGGGATTTCCCAGCGCGTCGACAACACGGCCCAGGAGCCCTTTCCCAACTGGAACCTCAACGATGGAACCCGTTCGTTTTACAGTGTCACCTTCCCGGATACTCCTGTCATCACCGAAAATAACCACACCAACATTGTCAACTTCCAGATTCAGAGCCATACCGCGAATTCCTCCGGGAAATTCAACCAGCTCTCCGGCCTGCACATTATCGAGCCCGTAGACTCGCGCAATTCCGTCTCCAACGGACAAGACCTGTCCGATTTCGGAAACTTCAGCTTCCTGTCCAAAATTCTTTATTTGATCCTTGAGGATCGAGGAGATCTCCGCGGCCCGAATTTCCATCAGCCAACCTCTTTCATGGCAATTTTCAGATTATTCAATTTTGTTCGCAGCGAACCATCTATCATTCTGCTGCCTACCTTTACGACAAGTCCGCCCAGCACGGAGGCATCAAC
>JBPCWJ010000453.1:0-3692 GCA_051009635.1 Rhizobiaceae bacterium | reverse complement strand
GGCCAGTCCATGCCCAAGGACAATATACAACGTGCTGTAAACAAGGGTGCTGGCGGCGAGGGCGAGGATTACAAGGAAATCAGGTATGAGGGTTATGGTCCCGGTGGCGTTGCCATCATTGTGGAAGCACTGACCGATAATCTGAACAGATCAGCCTCCAATATTCGTGCAGCCTTTACAAAGAATGGCGGAACGATGGGGGAAACAGGATCAGTTTCCTTCATGTTCGATCGGGTAGGCGAGATTGTTTACAAGCCAGATGTTGCCGATGAGGATGGCGTAATGGAAGCTGCCATCGAGGCAGGTGCCGATGATGTGATCAGCGAGGATGAAGGGCACACGATTACCTGTTCGTTTGAGAATATCGGTCAGGTGTCAAAGGCGCTTGAGGAAAGCCTTGGTGAAGCTGAATCGGTTAATATCGTCTGGGTTCCACAAAACCAGACACCACTAGATGAGGACAAAGCCTCGACATTGATGAAACTGCTTGATGCACTCGATGAAGATGACGATGTGCAGAATGTTTTCTCCAATGAGGACATCGCCGAAGAGGTAATGGAAAAACTTTCGGCCTAGAGTCGTTCCCCAGGCAAATCGGAGCGATTAATTTCCAACCGTTTGATTTTACGCGTATGATCGAATCACCATGAATCAATCCATACGCATCATCGGTATTGACCCCGGACTTCGGCAGACCGGCTGGGGCATTCTGGATTATTCCGGCAATTCGCTGGTTTTTGTTGCCTCCGGTACAATCAAGACCGATGCCAAGGCAGATCTGGCGGCAAGGCTGGTAACGCTATATGCCGGGATTGAAGATGTTCTGCGGCATCATAATCCGGGTGAAGCTGCAATTGAGAGCACCTTTGTCAATCGGGACGGATCGGCAACTTTGAAACTGGGTCAGGCGCGAGGTGTGGCCTTGCTTGCTCCGGCCCGGGCCGGTCTTGCTGTGAGTGAATATGCTCCCAATGCTGTGAAGAAATCGGTCATCGGCACCGGCCATGGAGACAAGCGGCAAATCCAGATGATGGTCAGAACACTGATGCCAAAGGCGGAATTCAAGACCGAACATGCTGCTGATGCCTTGGCAGTCGCGATCTGTCACGCGCATATGCGCAATGCTGCGGGTCTGGCCGGGCGGGTATCAGCGGTTCTTTAGGATGTTGATGTATTGATCATGCTGATCGCATGGTGAACTGCATGACATCAATTGTTCCCTTGCGAAACTGATCAGCGCAGCCGGTCAGATATTTCTGGTAGCGGTCATAGACGGTCTGAGATGTAATGGCGAGTGCTTCTTCCTTTGCATTTGCCAGATTTTTTGCCCAGCAGTCCAATGTCCTCGCATAATGCAATTGCAGGGACTGAATCTGGAAGACATCAAATCCGTTCTCTTCTGCCAAAGATGTAATTCTTTCAGGTGCACATAATTGCCCGCCTGGAAAAATTTCATCGCGTATGAATTTTGCGAACCAGACATCTTCCTGGGTAAATTCGATGCCTTTTTCCTGCAGGGTGGTGAGCGAAGGTGTCACAATTGAATGCAGCATCATTATCCCGCCGGAGGGCAGAATTTCCCTGCATTTGGTGAAAAATGCCTGATGCCGTTCCTTTCTGAAATGTTCAAAGGCCCCAATGCTCACTATCCGGTCGACGGGGTCGGAAAATTCCTCCCACCCCTGAAGGCGGAACTTCACCTTGTTCTTCAAGCCCAGCTTCTCAGCCTGTCCCGTCGCAAAGTCGAACTGGTTTTCGCTTAACGTCAGCCCAATGACATTGGCATCATATTTTTCGGCAGCCCGAAAAGCAGTAGCACCCCAGCCACTGCCAATGTCCAGCAAGGTCATTCCGGGGTTTAAATCGCATTTGCCAAGAGAGAGATCGATCTTTGCCCGTTGAGCCTGTTCAAGGGAAAAATCGGGTTGCTCGAAATAGGCACAGCTATAGGTTCGTGTCGGATCCAGAAATAGCGCAAAAAAATCGTCAGACAGGTCATAATGGGCCTGAACGTCTTCATAGAATGGTCGCATCTTGGGCATGGCGCAAACTACCGTGATCAGAATTGATGAATGCGGTTTACGAGATGAAGGAAAACTCGTGATTGCCGGTGTAGCAGTGATGCAGCGTTTTGAACAGCTTGCGGATCAACCCTTGTCTGTTGACCAGGTCTTCGGCAAATGTGTGTCCCTGATATGGGTGGCAAGACCCAACATGCCAAGAAACCTGATGGTCCAATAGGTCAGGTCAAATTCCAATGGCCTGTGCCCGTGCCGTGAAGAGCGTGGATCGGCATGGTGATTATTGTGCCAGCCTTCGCCATTGGTCAGATATCCGATGAAAATATTATTCCGGCTGTTTTCACCGGTATCATAGTTTTGATATCCCCAGATATGGGTTATCGAATTAACGGACCATGTCGCATGCCAGACGAATACAGTACGGACAAATACACCCCAGATCAGCAGGCTTGAGCCAAAAAGAAGTGCCGCAGACCAGGTGCCGCCCAGCATTAACTCAATAATTACACCTGCTCCAAAAAACACGACGCATTGCAGAGCGATAATTCCGATATAGACGGAATGTTTCTCCAGCTTGCGATAGAAGGGATCACGTAAAATGTCCTTGGCATAGCGCGAATAAAGTTCGCGGCGTGATTCTTCCGGGGGTTTGACCAAAATCCAGCCAATATGGGCCCAGAAAAAGCCCCGGATTGGGGAATGAGGATCAGGGTCCTCATCTGAATATTCATGATGGCGGCGATGAACCGACACCCATTGTGCCGGGGATTCCTGAAAACAACAAACAGCCAGAACTGCCAAGGTGCATTCCAGCCACCTGGGACATTTAAATCCCTTATGGGTCAGATAGCGGTGGTAGAAAAGGTTAATTCCGAGTGTGCCGAAAATGTAGTTACCCAGAAATGCAAGCGCCAGACCAGTCCAGGAAAAGAAAATGGGAAATACCGCCAACAGGGCTACCAGGTGAAAAAAGCCAATACCGATGACATTCACCCAATTGAGGTCGTTTGCAGTTTCCCTGATCGCCAATGTTTGTTGTGAAGCCATCTGTATTCCGGTTGCATGCAATCATGTATCAAATTGCAAATTTTCAAGTGCATAGCACGTCTTTTGGTCAGTTCGTGACGAGTATTAACACTTACATTGGCCCCTTGCACAATCGGTTGTAGTGTCACATGCCATTTTTTCCAGCATTTTGTGCAATTTAATACGTCCAGACCCCAGCCTTGCGGGAATCATCCAGTCGCGTCATCTTGTGCCGGAGAGACACGGGAATACGGGGAAGATGAATGATCGGGAAATTGACCGGCATTGTCGATCAGATTGGCGAGGATCATTTGATTCTTGACGTAAACGGGGTCGGTTATCTGGTTCAGTGTGCAACGCGGACGATTTCGGGATTGCCAGCCAAGGGGGAGCAGATCAGCCTTTCGATCGAAACGCATGTGCGTGAGGACGCAATAAGGCTGTATGGTTTTACCACTGATCTGGAACGGGATTGGTTTAGCCTGTTGCAAAGTGTGCAAGGTGTCGGGGCAAAGGTGGCGCTTGCGATCCAATCGACTTTAAGTGCTGGTGATATCGCTTCAGCCATCGCGCTGCAGGACAAGGCCATGGTAGCGCGTGCGCCGGGCGTTGGCCCGAAGGTTGCAGGAAGGATTGTCTCAGAAC